>CAZMYK010000041.1:0-14688 GCA_964570435.1 uncultured Saprospiraceae bacterium
GAGGGACACATGGATTTTCAGTCCATTGCTCTACCAACTGAGCTAAGGAACCTCAAATTGGTCTGCAAATTTATGCTCTTTTTCCATACTCCCAAAAAAATATAAATAAATTTACAAGATGAGAGGTATTAGATTCTCAATGTTGATCGCTACTCCCTTGATTGTAGGGGCTTTGTACACTGGAGTGGAATTATTCTACTTTAAAGAAGATTCCTTTTTGTACTACTTTATTGCTCTTTTCGCGGTGAGTTTGGCAATATTTTTTGCAAAAGAAGAGATCAATTATTGGTACGATAAGAAATTTCCACCCCTTTTAGATCCACCTATAATTGCTTGGTTGAATAACTTTTTTCCGTTTTATACCCAACTTGAGAAGGATGATAGAGCTAAGTTTGAAAAAAGACTAGCCCTCTACCTCAACGCTCGGTCATTTAAGTTGATGCTGAAGGAAAAGAAATCCGTACCGGAAGATTTCAAAGCAATAATTGCAGCCCATGCTATCCAGATGACGCTAGGAATGAAAGACTTTCTAGTGGGAGACTATGATCGCATTATCATTTACAATCATCCATTTCCGTCACCTGGACATCAATTTCTTCATACAGTAGAGGTCCATCATGAGGATGGTCTTATGCTTCTGTCATTGGAACAATTGATGTCTTCGATTGGGCAACCCAGCAAGAATTTCAACATCGCCTACTATGGTTATGCCCAGGCCTTATTGAAGTTATATCCTCCTTTGAACGAAATTGAATTCATTGACCCAATAGGTTTTCTTCCCTACGACCTGGAACACATTTCCAATATTACTGGCTTCGAAGAACTTGACCTTCCTTCCCTGTCATTGGCCGCCTTCTTTATTAACAATGTTGGATTTCGCGAAGAATGGCCTGAAACACATGAAGTCATTAAGAATGCCTTGAACTATGAATTTTGAATACCTAGAATCAAGTCTTGTTGGGCGGGTCAGAATTGAAGCTGATGATATTGGGCTTACTAGGGTTAGTCTGGTAAATGACACGGTAGATGAGGTCTTGCCTAACTTGCACACGAATGCTGCGAAGCAACAATTGGAAAAGTACTTTCTAGGGGAACTTACTTCCTTCGACTTGTCATACAACCTGACTTCGGGGCCACCATTCTACAGGAAGGTATGGAAGGTGCTCATGAAAATTCCATATGGAAGAACAATCACCTACCTAGACATCGCAAAGGAATTAGGTGATCCGAAATCGACAAGGGCTGTTGGCATGGCCAATGGAAAAAATCCAATTGCCATCATCATACCCTGCCACAGGGTTATAGGAAGTGATAGATCATTGACTGGCTATGCCTACGGCACCGCTATAAAACAAAGACTACTTGCCTTGGAGAATCCCGTAGAATACGCTGTAAATGGCCTCCTTTTCTAAGCCTCAGTTAGGTATAGGTTTAGCTCTCTGTAGATATCTTCACTCAAGTTCGACTTCATAAGGTCAATGATTTCCTGCTTATCATCATCCCAGTAGATATCTTGCTTTTCATGATCTGTCAAGGCGCTGGCCTTTGCGAACAAACTGACAATTTCGGAATCCGTCCTATTCATAGTAGGTGTCGCTGGGAGAAGTGCCTTGTAGAAGGATTCTATTCTAGGTGAATTATCTAGATTAAACCCATGCGGCTTGTCATAGTGCCTTATCAAGACTTCCATTTTCTTGCCATTGTCGGCAGAATTTGGGCTTTTTGTTATTGTATCCTTCTCGAATTTCTTCACATAAGGATACAAGCTCTGAACGTGATAGTAGATTTCCCACTGTCTTTCATTGAATCCTGTGCCCTTGTGATTTCCTGTCGGTGCAAATTTGTCGTACTCTCCAGAAACCCAATATGACTTAAATTCGGACTGGTAGTTTAGCCACGCGTCATCTACATTGTCAGGCGCAGGATGGTTTTCTTTGTCCTCTAGGTGGTCTGCGATATGCTGTACTTCATGAATCAAAAGTTCCTTCACGTCAGACTTAGCGTTTCCCTTGCTAGTGGGATCATACAATGTAAGCTGGTGATTCACGACTCTAGCGCTAGTGTACTTACCTACCATGTCGCAACCTTGATACTTGGTAACGTCATTATCATAGTTGGCTGTGTGGGCTGGAAATAATTTTCCTTCCTCTACACCTCCAAAGTAGGCATAGAAGTCACTTCCACCCATCAAATGTGCAGCCCTTGCTTCAGAATCATGTGTCTTAGTGGCCACGTAGAAGTCATTCAAGTTCGTGTCTAGCCATTCTGCAGTGTTCACCTCGATTTGCTTTGAAGAAGCCTTCATTTCTGCTATTGCGTCCTGTGTCAATTGGATATTCGCAGCGTGCCTATTCAATGCATCTTGCTTAGTCTCCGTTCCAGCAGCAGTAAGGCTAAATTCTGGTGGAGCAAGCCCATATGAAGACTCTAGTCCTTCTGCGTTGGAAGATTGGTGGATGGGCGGAAGAAAAAGTTGATCACTAATAGGTAACATAATCCAAAGTTAGACCTCTTCACCCTCTGTTACCTCACCCTTTCAGGTGATATTCGGTAGCCCCTTATTTGCCTTCAAGTACTGTTTTGCCAAGTCTTTTAATTTCTTCCAAAAGAAGGGAATAGTGTTCCACTTTAGTTAGTGGGTTCATAATAGAGGTCCTGAGATAGACCTGTCCATTTAGCAGCGTCTGGACAAGGTAGAATTTACCTTGACTTAGGATGCTAGCCCGTATCGCTTTGTTTAATTCGTTAATATTTTTGCCCCTTAATCTGAAGCAAATAATATTAGACTGAGGACTAAGAGCTAGATCGAAGCCGGGATCTTTTTCAATTAATTCAGCGAACAATTTGGCTCGGTCATATAGCAGGTCTACAAGCTCCTCAAAGACACCTATGCCTGAGAACTTCACAATCGCCATTACCTTGATACTCATCATGAGTTTGGTGCACTCGAAGGTCCTCTTACCCGAATTCCACCAATCAAAATCTTCTGATTCATCAAATAGATAGTCTGCCCTCTGAGTAAATGTTGCAGCAGAATAAGCTCTTTCTTTGTACAGTACGGCTGTACAAATTGTAGGCGTCATCATCAATTTATGACAATCTATTATCAAAGAATCGGCATTTTCGATACCCTTCACTAGATGCTTATACTTGCTAGAAAAGACAGCAGCACCACCATGTGCGCCATCTACATGCAACCACAGATTGTTCCTCTTCGCAAAAGCAGATAATTCCTCAAGATTATCGTAAGAGCCTGTAGATGTAGAACATGAGCTCGCTACAATTGCAAATACTACGATGCCCTGGGACTTTGCTTCTTCCAGTTTCTTATCTAATATCTTTGTCTCAATTTGAAATTTGTCGTTGACTGGAAGTTTAACTACCCCTTCCGAACCCAAACCCATAATTCTAGCTGCTCTGTCAACACAATAGTGCGCTTGTTCAGAGACCATTATTCCTAGACGAAGGCCGCTGCTACCAAATTCCCAAACATCTTGTCTACACTTGATCCGTCGAGCAGTCAGCAAGGCTGTGAAGTTGGCAAGTGTGCCACCAGAGGTAAGAAAACCCCCGGCTCTTTCTCCTAATCCCACCTCTTGGCACAAGGTGTCACATAGGATTTTCTCGAGGGTGCTTGAGGCTCCACCCATTTCATAAACTGCCATTCCATTATTCAGCAAGTCTGAAATCAGGCCCCCAAATGCAGCAATAGGAGCAGGAGCGCTTACTTGATGACCTAGGTATTGTGGATGATGGAGGTGGATAGAGTCCGCAACAACTTTTTTGAAAAAAGCGACAACACTGGCATCAGAGTCCATAAATTCAGTCCACGACTTAAGCGCAATTTCCGGATTCTGATAGTTGCTTACAGGGACCTCCTTCCGATATGCACTTTTAAGATGATCGGTAAGAAGTGAAATGACTTCCTCACCTATTTTTCGGAAATTATCAGGGTTATATAATTCCTCTATTTTATTCATGAATCTAATGTAAGTTCAGTCTTAAGGATGAGCAGCAACCCAAACCTCTCCATCTTCAAAAAATTCCTTCTTCCATATAGGAACAGTTTCCTTTAGTTGATCGATGCAGAACTCACAAGCGCTGAAAGCTGCCTTTCTGTGCGCTGAAGCGACGGCAATGATAACAGGAATATCTCCTATGCCCAAGTTCCCCGTTCTATGGTGCATTACGATATGCATCACTGGGTAGGTCTTCATGGCGCGTTCGGCAATCTTCATCATTTCCTTTTCTGCCATAGGACCATAGGACTCAAACTCAAGACGTAGAACTTCCTTCGCAGAGGTATGGTTTCTGACTGTTCCAATAAAGACAACATGCCCACCAGCCTTATCATCAGCTATAAGTTCTTCACACTTGCTAGCGGAAAGTACTTCTTCTGTAACGACTATATCTATCATCAGCCTCCACTTACTGGTGGGATAATAGCTACCTCGTCATTCTCTTGCAATTGATAATCTTCATTGCGGTATTCTTGGTTAACCGCAATATCAAATTTTGCTAACTTTTTAAAGTCAGGAAAGTTTTTGCTCAATCCTAATTTCAAATCTCCTACTGAGGCCTTGTCAGAAGTCGTAAATTCTTCCTGACTGAATCCGAGTATGTCCTTAGCAATGCCAAAGGCAAGTAGATTTACTTTCATATTGATAAATGTAGGAAGAAAACAGAATATAAACACACTAGCATCCATGAAGTCGATAAGAAGGTCCACAGAGCACTAAGTAAGATGGTCTCGAAGCACCTTCCATGCAAGGGTGATACAGTCCTTTCTACCTTTGAAGTCAGATGGATTCTCGAAAACTAGGAGGGACTCTAATTTCACCTTCTCACCACCTGCAACCATATCGAGAAATTCATCAATAATGCGAAGGGCTTCTGCCCTTGGTTTGCCTTCTAGGGACTTAATCATTAGAGAAGTAGATGCCTTGGAAATGGTACATCCAAAACCATGAAAAAACAACTTCTGACCATCTATATAGATTTCGTACTTATCACCGCAGATCGGATTATAAGCTTTCAGCGAGTCTTTTCCAGGGTGCTTTTCAAAATGATAGGGGCTCTTGGCTTCATCTAAAATCCTCTTCTTGTAAAGCTTATCCAGACTACTCATGAGAAGAATTTTTTCATTTCTACAACTGTCTCAAGAATTTTATCTACTTCAGACATCTGATTGTATATGGAAAAGGAAAATCTTACACTAGCTTGGATCTCATATCTTTTCATAATTAATTGGGTACAATGGTGTCCTGCACGAACTGAAATACTTCTATCATTCATAAAGCTTGCTACATCATGCGGGTGAATGTCCGCAAAGGTAGCCGCTACTATTCCTGTAGCCTTTGTCGATCGACTAAGATACTTCACTTCCATGCTTGCTAAACCTTCTTGCAAGGCAATTCCTAGCTCTGCAACATGGTCACAACATTCTAGCAGGTCAAGGCTTGCTAGGAAATCCAGGGCTGCACTAAGACCAGCCACCTGTGCTAAGGGAGGTGTACCTCCCTCGAAGCGGCTTAGGTCATTTCTATATTCTGATCGCTTGCTCTCCACCTCAGTAACCATACCCCCACCATAGTTAAAGGCATCAAGTTGACTCAGAAATTCCTTTTTAGCCAGAATGACACCCAGACCTGAGGGCCCAAACATTTTATGTGCACCAAACAATATCGCATCTGCCTCGATCTTCCTTACTAGATCCTGATGTAATGAGCAAGACTGAGCAGCGTCTACTAAGAAGCTACATTCATACTCCTTCAACATTTTGCTTATCGGTTCGAGGTCATTAATAGTCCCTAAGGTATTCGATATGTGAACAAGGGATACTATCCTCGTTTCATCATCAAGCATGGAATCAAGGTGACTAAGATCAAGACCTCCATCATCATCTAGTCTTACTAACCTCAGCTCAGCACCTGTTCTTCGACAGAATTCCTGCCAAGGGATCAAGTTCGAATGATGCTCCATCTCGGAAACTATCACATTAGATCGTTCACTAACCCTTCCTTCTAAGGCACGTGCGAGTTTATTAAAACCATCTGTCGTTCCACCAGTGAAGATGCAAGCTTCCTTATTATAGAACTGACAAAGCTGCTTGCGCGTACTCTCAAATATTTCATCTGAAGCCACCCCAAGATCGTAGACTGCTCGATGAACATTAGCATTTGATTGTTCGTAGTACTTAGCTATGGCCTGAATTACCTGCTGTGGCTTTTGACTTGTGGAAGCATTGTCAGCAAAAATGAGCTCTGGATAGTGATCAAAAATCGGAAACTGCTTTTTTATTTCAGTAACATTAAGCATAGGCTACTAATAAACTTATAATTCCTTAGAATGTTATGATGTCGCTAGTAAAAAGAGTAAAGAAAGACATGCGAAAAGAAAAAATGACTACATTTAAGCTAGCCACCTGAAAGTAAGAAAACTCAGAAATGCTGATCGATAGACATAATAGAATAGCAGATTATCTTAGAATTGCGGTTACAGATCGCTGCAACCTAAGGTGCACCTATTGTATGCCTGAAGAAGGAATCAAGTATGTTCCAAAGTCAGAAGTGTTGTCTTGGGAGGAGCTGCTGCGCCTAGCTAATATTTTTGCAAATGAAGGGGTATCTAAGGTCCGAATCACCGGAGGTGAACCACTTCTGAGGAGGGATATCATGTTCTTTATTAAGGGATTGTCAGAGATCAATGGAATCAAGAAAATCAATCTAACTACGAATGGCACTGTTACCGAAAGATACCTAGATGACTTATGGTCGTGTGGAGTGCGAAGCATTAACTTAAGTCTTGATGCTCTAGACAAGGACAAGTTCAAGAAGATTACGAGACGGGACGAATATGACACGGTAATCAGGTGTCTTTATACAATGCTTGAAATGGGTTTCCAGGTCAAGATCAATTGCGTCGTTATGGCTGGAGTGAATGATGAGGATATCATTCCATTTGTGGAATTGACAAAAGAGCACCCGATCAGTGTCCGCTTTATCGAGGAGATGCCCTTCAATGGCCAAGGAAAGCAGGATGGACACTTGGTATGGAATTATCGTGCGATTCTGGAGAAGATCGAGTCACACTTCCCCTCAGTAAATAAATTGTCTGACCCCTCTAACTCTACAGCTTATAACTACAAAGTGGAAGGTCATAGTGGTTCATTTGGTATCATTGCTGCATACAGCAGGACCTTTTGTGGTACTTGTAATCGAATTCGACTCACACCTGAAGGAATGATTAAGACCTGCCTTTATGATAGTGGTATATTTAATATTCGCGACCTAATAAGAGCTGGGGCAAGTGATGAAGAAGTCACTCTTGCTATAAGAGAGGCTGTTAGTGGCAAGGCCAAGAATGGTCATCTTGCTGAAGCTGCAAGACTCGGTAGCTCTAAAGTTTCAGAAAGCATGAGCACTATAGGAGGTTGACTACCTTCCGAAGATCATCGATCTCATGGCTTGGAGCACCCTCGACCAAGCAATCAAAAACTGTGTCGTTTCTATTGACCCAGATGGTTTCGTAACCAAAGATTGCAGCGCCAGAGATATCCCATGGGTTCGAGGAAACAAACAAAAACGAAGAAAATTCCTTACCAAAGTGCTTTCTAGGTAATTCATAGACTTCTTTTGCTACCTTATATTTACGAACCTCAGAGGCGGTAAATATCTTATGGATTCTTCCATTTAAATTATTCTTCCTTACCGCCCTACTTAACGTCTCTTTTCCACCATTAGAAATAATGCAGGCCGTGAAGGTCTGATTTTCCAATAGTACTCCAGCATCATCGAAAAGACTAGGTTGTGAATAGATAGACATCAACAAGGGTTCTACTTGCTCTAATTTAATTGAAAAGCGAAGGCATGCGTAGTGAAGAGCTTTAGAGATGATCGTATCAAATTCTTCCCATTGACCAGCAAGACTTGTTAGCCAACTATACTCGAGCAATTTACTCCTCCATACAGAAAGAAATTCCTGCTTGTCAGTCTTAAGTATCGACTCTAGCCTTGCATTATCCGAATCAATCTCAAAAAGCGTTCCATAAGCATCGAAGAGAACTATCCTCTTCCCTTGGTCCATCTTGCTAGTCTTTAACAAACTTACTTGTTGTCCTAATTTCCTCGCCATCCAAGAGTAAAATGTACATCCCAGAAGGCAGGTCCTTGAGATCTTGAACACTTGCCTGGCTACCTCTCACATTCTCACTTCTTACTATTTGGCCATTTAAGTCGAAAATGGTGATCCTTTCGCCATTGCCCTCCCATTGAATCCTTATTTGATCGACAACGGGGTTGGGAGAAATTTCCAAGCCTGAATCTTCTTCAAGATCCACCGTGCTAGTAGACGTTATCATGAAGTCGATAATTCGTTCACATCCGAGGCCGTCCATCACTGAAACAAAATGCTCACCATCATTCAAGCCCATTACCGATGAGCCTTCGATAGAATTATTAAAGACAATTGTAAAAGGAGGTGTACCTCCAATGATTTCCACGCTCGCATCACTTCCGTTAATTTGCAAGTCAACTTCAAAATTCACGTCATCGGCCACATCGATCACTCCCTCAGAGCTACACCCATTGGTATCAGTAATGGTCACACTATAGGTTCCCGCCTTGCTATATGAAGGCGACAGTAAATCTGAAGTAAATCCATCTGGTCCAGACCAAGCATAGGTGCCATTAAGGGCACTTGTTATGATATTAAACGATGCCGTACCAGCATTACAATCTACCCTTCCTTCCCCAAGAAGTAAGTCTGGAATTTGATTATCCAGAAAAACTTCAACGCTGGAAAAGACCGTGCAACTTCCAGTGCTAGTCACTGTAAAGGTATAGATTCCAGGATTGTCCACTTGAGGACTTGCGTTAGATGAAAAGAAGCCATTGGGCCCCACCCACATGAATGTGGCATCCTCTGATGAAGTAGACCCAACAAGCATGACCTGCTCATTTACACAATCAAGAGTCCCACCAGTTGCACTTATAGAAGGCAGATCTGGGTCTCCTGTAACAATAGCCGTATCTATACTGGTACAACCATTTTTCGCAGTCACTGATAAGATGTACTCCCCAACTACACTGATAATCGGATTCTGTTCATCAGAAGTATAATTATCAGGGCCTGTCCAAGAGAACGAAACACTGTCAGTAGCGGAAGTAGCCGTTAAAGAAATGGTGTTTTCAGTACATGTTAATTCCCCACCTACTGCCATTGCATCTGGACCTTCCACATCGCTTTCTAAGTCAAATGAATCTTTTGCTTCACATCCATTCTCAGCAACTATGCTCAGTGTGTACAATCCTGGTAGGTCAACCTCAGGTGCAGCTTCACTTGACGTGAATCCACCTGGCCCCATCCAAGAATAGGTGGAAACCGCTACAGAACTTGATGCTGAAAAAGCAGTTGCTCCTTCTTCACAATTAAGATTTGGTGCAGATATCACAAGGTCAGGAATGTCCATCTGGTCTTCTACTTGTATGTTGGTGCTACCAGAACAACCATCCTCATTTGTTCCAGTCACCACATAGCTCCCAGGCTGGCTTACTTCCACAGAGACTCCCTCTGCTGTAAAGCCATTCGGACCAGTCCACATGTAGGTTAAATTTTCTTGCGAAGCTGTCACTGACAGTACAGATGTGGTATTTATACAGTCTATAATTCCGCCAGTTCCAGTAAGGACAGGCGCGTCATCACCTGCTTCGATTTGGGCCATCGCACTTGCAGTACAGCCATTAGGGCCTGTGACTGTAAGTGTGTAGGTTCCAACTGTCACTGCTATTGGATTTGCGATGTTAGCCATAAATCCATCCGGTCCAGACCATTCGAAGCTTGCCCCCTCAGTAGAAGACGATCCCTTGAGTGTATCACCAACTACAAGACAAGTAAGTAGGCCGCCTTCTGCCATGATATCAGGGGTGCTTATATCTTGAAGTAAGTCAAAGGATGAGGAGGCTGTGCATCCATTTTCAGCTGTGACTGTTACAGAATATGTACCTGGAACCATCACATTGACTTCACTTGCAGAAGACGCAAAGCCATCTGGTCCTTCCCATGCAGCCATACCTTCAACTGAATAAGTTAATGAGTTCGTATTGCAATCTAAGGATCCATCTTCAGTTACCACCTCAGGTACCTCACTATCGCCTATAACTTCTGCGTCCGCAGTTACCGAGCAACCATTAGAAGCTAGGACCGTCAGGGTATATATTCCAGCTGTTGTAACAGTTGGATTCTGGTCTGATGATGTAAAACCTCCTGGGCCAGTCCAGGAATACGTAACACCTCCAGTGGTAGAAGACCCCATGATTTCAACAGAACTAACAGAACAAGTAAGTGTTCCACCTGTCGCTGATGCATCAGGAACGTCTGTATCTGCAATTACCGTTGCTGTAGCAGTTTCTGTGCAACCACCTCCCGTGCTAACTGTCAAGATATAGTCGCCCACACTTGCTACTTCGGGGTTCTGCATGTCAGAAGTAAACCCTCCTGGGCCAGTCCAGGAATAAGAAACACCACTTGATGTGGATGAACCCATAATCTGTACAGAACTGGCTGAGCAATCGAGCGTAGCACCTGTTGCTGAAGCACTTGGTGGGTCGTCGAAGTTGACCACAATTTCATCAGAGTAGCAACACCCATTAACAGTGGTTACCGTTAGACCATAGGTCCCAGAATTGCTAATCGACAATCCCTGAGAACTCGCTCCTGTAGACCAAGTATAAGTTTCACCAATATTTCCTGGATCCAAGACAAAAGAACTCCCTTCACAAGCTGTGATGTCTGGACCCAGATCAAATGAAAAGTCACTAAGTACCGTCACCTTCCAGCTTTCAGTCTGTGTATTTCCTGATGCGTCAGTTGCCGTCCAAGTGTATTCTTGCACTTCTGCCATAACACCAATATCGCAGTCGCCCATAACGATGGAGGAAGAGGCCGTCATCATGGGATTAGCATCGCAATTATCAGTAATTAATGGAGATGGAATGGAAGGAAAGCTCTCTGTACAATCAATTGTAACATCACTTGGAATATTAGAAATCAAAGGCTTTACGTCGTCTTCTACCCTTATCTTTGTAGTGCACATTCTGGAATTTCCATTTGCATCCTCTGCAGTGTAACGAAGGGTATTTACATTCAAAGGTAGATTATAGGTCAGCGATTGTCCACTTAAAATTGCAAAGTCATTAAGCATTGTCCCGTCTCCTGCTAAAATATCTAACTCATAAGACAAAAAATCGCAATTATCAGAAGTAACTGGGCTGGCTAAGGTGATCACTCCTAAACAATCTGTTGGATTTGTCGAGATGGTCATATCACTTGGGCACGATGAAAGGGAGGGCGGGGCATCAATTTGAGCCACACTATTGCATCCCGTTGCGTTCCCACTAATACTCACATTTGCAGGAGTATTATTGAAGACTGGAATCATAAAGCAGCAAGAAGACAAGTTTGAGTTTCCAGTGATTGTAACTAACTCAACTGTTTCCAGTGAACTTCCCATATTCAGGTTGGACAAATTAGAGTTTCCACTAATGTTTATATTACCAGTAGTACCCCCAGACATGGGCTTGATATCTACCAAGTTTTCAAATCCACTAAAGCTCACCATATCTGTCTGAAAAAACACGATCCTTCCCGTGCTTGTGAGCCCACTAAAAGGAGCTGTCACGTTGGTCGCAGCTGATTGATAAAATTCAATCCAAGGACATGAAGTAAGGGTGTTCAATGGTGTTAAATCTTGTAGACCAGTTCCAAATTGCACCGCGAATGCAGACCCCACGCTTTGGACAGAAATCAGGGCTGAAATATTAGTGAGATTTGGAAGGTTCTGTAGTAAAAAAAAAGCTCCAACCGTCTGAAGCTTGAACCCAACATTACCAAAAGTCGATAAGTTTGCACAATTACTAATGGTGAGACTTCCCCCTATAGATGTGATACCATCTAGTCCAACAAGGGTTGGCAATTGACTACAATTTCGCACAGCCACATTGCCTGTGACCGAACCATTCTGAAGTCCATTCAAAAATATTGGATCAAGATCGACAATAGGGTCTGAACCATTGTCATCAATAGTTAGAGAACCATTCACACAAGGCGCTTTAAAACTACTCACTTCGGCCTGTGTACTTAGGATCACATTCCCACTGCATTGAGCGGAAATTTGTACTGTGCTAAGACTTTGTAGGAAGGTGAATAATATGCAAATACGGAAGTAGGAGGATGCTTTCATTTTCTTTGGTTTTAAAATTTCTGGTAGTCTTTAGCAAGTTAAGTTGAAATTTGCAGAATTGCCATAGATACGGAAGATTAATATGTTAAAGGTCACCTTCAAACGATGTTCTAGGTTCAGACCTTACTTTAGCGGCATATTAAATGTCGTGATGGCTTATTTTACCATATATATTATGAACAAATAGCTTTCAACCAATATTTATTCTTTACTTGTTGATTTTTGCCGCTAATTATTCCAAATGTTTTGCTATTTTAATCTCCCATTTAAGAAGGGACTAGATGAAGCTCAATGGAGAACACGTACTGCAAGCACCACGAAGGGTCATTTGGGACATCCTTATGGATCCAAATCTTTTGGTTAAGATCACTCCGGGGATTTCAGAACTAAGGAAGTTGGATGAAAGCAAGTTTGAAGCCATATCAGAAGTTAAAATAGGTCCCGTAAAAGGCCGATTTACGGGCGATCTATCCCTAGAGGAGTTAGTCGAGCCTGAG
The DNA here is from genome assembly GCA_964570435.1 of uncultured Saprospiraceae bacterium. GTDB lineage: Bacteria > Bacteroidota > Bacteroidia > Chitinophagales > Saprospiraceae > Portibacter. The sequence goes on from CAZMYK010000041.1 coordinate 12,736, forward strand.
CACTTTGTTCTCCATGTGAAGCAAAATAGTAAGATCGGAAACGTCAACGCTGAGGTAAAGATCTACCTAGACGAAGAGGGCAACGGCCATACCAGGCTTTCCTTTGATGGCAAGGCGCAAATGTCTGGATTACTAGCTAGGACCGGAGCAAGGGTCGTTTCTGGAGTCGCTAATTCACTGACAAAGCAATTTTTCACAGCCTTCGAAAAAGAACTAGAATTAAACAACAGCTAAATATATACAAATGTCGAACAAAATTACAGCGACCATTAATGGTCAGGCAGTAAGCAAGGAAGTCGAAGGCAGGACCACGCTTTCCTCCTTTCTCAGAGAGGATCTTAGTCTAACCGGTACGCATATAGGTTGTGATACGAGCGGTTGTGGAGCTTGCACTGTTCTTGTGGATGGAAGAGCAGTGAAATCCTGCACCCTCCTGGCAGCCCAAGTAGATGGTTGCGAAGTCAAAACCATAGAAGGTCTTGCAGAAAATGGCCACCTACATCCACTTCAAGAATCTTTCAAAGAGAAACACGGCCTGCAATGCGGTTTCTGTACCCCAGGAATGATCATGCTGGCTGTAGACTTTCTAGAATCGAACCCCACACCCAGCAAGGATGAAATCCGTCATGCACTGGAAGGTAACTTCTGCAGGTGTACAGGATACCACAACATTGTAGATTCAATTCATCATGCTGCTGAGTCCATGTCTCATGCACCAGCATAAGGCTATTCGTTAATCAAAAAAAATCCAAGAAATGACATTTATAGGAAAGTCTGTGAAGCGTGTTGAAGACAAGCGATTTCTCACAGGAAAAGGAAAATATACTGACGATATCAAGTTGCTGGGAATGACCCACGCACATATCGTTAGGTCGCCATATGCACATGCTAAAGTTTTAAGTATTGACACTGATGCTGCAAAGAATCATCCAGGAGTGGTAGCCGTTTTTGTAGGCTCCGACATCGAAGGCGTAGCCGGAGTCCCAACAGGTTGGCAGGTTAATTTTAAGAATGGGGATACGATGAAGGAACCCCCTCATCCCCTTCTGATTAGAGACAATGTGCGGCACGTAGGTGATGCCATCGCTGTTGTGATTGCCGAGACAAAGGAAATTGCTAGAGACGCTGCAGACCTTGTTGACGTCGACTTTGAAGTCCTAGATGCGGTTACTGATCCACGAGCGGCTGCACGAGAAGGGGCCCCTCAAGTCCACCCTGACGCCCCTAATAACATTTGTTTTGATTGGGCCCTAGGGAATCCAGTGGAAGAAGTTGATGCAGCTTTGGCCTCAGCCCACCACGTGACCTCCTTAGAGTTTGTGAACAATAGAGTTGTGCCTAATGCCATGGAGCCTAGGAGCGCAATAGGTCACTACGATGAAACAAAGGACCACTATACCTTATATACATCTACTCAAAATCCGCACCTCATTCGCTTACTACTCTGTGCATTCACTCTAGGTATCCCAGAACATAAGGTCCGTATCGTCTCCCATGATGTTGGAGGTGGATTTGGATCAAAAATATTTCACTATACTGAAGAAGCCCTGATGGTTTGGGTTTCTAGGCAGACCAAGAGACCCGTTAAATGGACTAGTGATAGGTCAGAAGCATTTATGACAGACGCCCACGGTAGAGACCACGTTACCTCTGCCCAAATGGGATTCGATCAAGATGGAAATATGGTGGCCCTAAAGGCAGATACCTTTGCCAACCTAGGCGCCTATCTTGCTACCTTTGCCCCTGCTGTTCCGACCTACTTGCATGGAACCTTGCTGCAAGGACTTTATACAACTCCGTTAATTAACGTGAACGTTACTGCCGTATTTACTAATACGAATTCCGTAGACGCATACAGAGGTGCCGGTAGGCCGGAAGCTACCTACTTACTGGAAAGACTAGTAGACCTAGCCGCCTTAGAAATGGGTATGGATCCAGCAGCACTAAGGAAGA
>CAZMYK010000042.1:0-14083 GCA_964570435.1 uncultured Saprospiraceae bacterium
AGCTTCCTTATTGTCCGGATTCTTGTCCGGGTGAAACTTCATCGCAATTTTGCGGTAGGACTTCTTAATAGTATTCGAATCAGCGCCCTTATCGACCCCGAGAACTTCGTAATAATCTCTTTTTGCCATATTTTCTTATTCTCCTACTACCACCTTAGGGTGTCTGATAATCTTATCATGTAACTTATAACCTGTAGTTACGGTATCAATCACCTTTCCCTTCATATCATCTGAGGGTGCCGGGATCTTAGTAATTGCTTCATGAAATTCAGGATTGAATTCTTCACCATTGGTCTCCATTGCATTAAGGCCCTTAGATTTTAAGGTATTTACTAGCTTGTTATACACTAGTGTGACTCCTTCGCTGAATGGTTCGGTAGAATTCTCATCCTCAGCACTTTGCTTTGCTCTAGAGAAGTCATCAAGGACAGGCAGTAAATCTGCGATGGTGTCCTGGGCAGCATTCTTCATCAATTCTAGCCGTTCCTTAATACTGCGTTTCTTGAAATTATCGAATTCAGCAAATAATCGAAGATACTTGTCTTTTGCTTCTGCTAATTCTATTTCCTTCTCTTCTAATTCCTTTTTTAGCTTACTATCTTTTCTACCCTTCCTATTTCTTTTTGGCTTTTCTTCTTTGACTGCTTCTTGCGCCGTCACTTCCGGAATTTCTGCCTCTTTTTCTTCTATCTTATCTGTCATTTTCTTACTACTTGATATTTAATCCTAATTATGGCAATATTTCTGCCACAGGTGACTTCTTGTCAATTTGTCAGTATTCCTTAGATTCTATCTGCCAATAAGCGATCTAGTACGTCCATTGTGGCATTCACTGAAATAATTTGTCCCTTTTCATTCAAGAGGTACTTCGTTGGTATTTCCCGTACCCCGAATTCTTTGGCGATGGGAGAGGAGAAGCGATCTAATTGCACGATGTGGTAGGGCCAATGAAGATTATCCTTGGCAATGGCCCGTTTCCACTTGACCTCATCCGTTTCGATGGCAATGCTAAGTACTTCAAAGTCACTAGCTTTCTTGAAGGTCTTACCATGATACTTGTCATACAAGGCAACCAATTCCGGATTCTCCTGTCTACATGGCCCACACCAAGATCCCCAGAAATCAACAAGGACATATTTCCCTTTAAGATCTTCGATATCAAAGGCCTCACCATTCATCAGGTTGGCTGAAATTGCAGGTATTTCTTCACCGTTTCTGAACTTGGGTTTCATATAAAAATAGCGTACTAGCGCATAGATTGCAAATCCAGCTATAAGTGCTATAAATAACTTATTGATCATTGCTTACTTTTTGTATTTTACCACAAATAAACGAACAATAGTTCTAAAGAATTGATTCCATGCGTGAAAGATCATCGTCTAGACGGCCTTTCCTGCAATTATTAACACAATAAATAGAAACAAGATGTCAATTATGAAAGTGATCGAGGTACTCTCGAATTCTGAGGATAGCTGGGAAGATGCTACAAAGAAAGCAGTTAAGAAAGCTTCTAAGTCTGTGAAAAACATAAGATCAGCCTATGTCAATGAAATGTCAACGGTCGTAAAAGATGGTGAGGTTGTAGAATTCAGAGTGAATGTGAAAATCACATTCCAGGTAGACTAAGCAAGAAATGCCATGAGTGTAAGAGGGGGCTGCTGACTGGTTAGCCTCTTTTTTTTGTTCAATTTCTGAAGCGGTAAGCATTCTCAAGAAAGGAAAACTACAATTCATAGCGTAAACCGAGGGTCCAGATTCTACCTAATAGACTGACTTGAGAGGCTCCTAAGGCATTTCTGTCTCCATCATTGAGACTATAGATGTACAATTCGGCATTCACATTGTCATAATTCATCAAGTTGAATATACCAAGATCAAAATGCAGAGCACCCTTCTTAAGAACCCACTTGTACGATGCGCTTACATCCCATCTTGCATAGAAGGGTAGCTGTGTGAAGAGAAGACTAGGATTAATTTGTCCTCGCTCGATGGCTGCATCTAGGCCAGATCTATTCAGTGTGTATACACCACTACCATATACAAAGGTTGAGGATAGTGTCCATGGATTTACTTGATAAGCACCTAGGATGTTGACTTGGTGTGTTCTATTGTTTTGGTCTATTATGGGTTTGTTGTCAAATAGCTGATCAAAACGATCCTGTGACTTACTAAAAGTATAGGACACCATGGTTGAGAACTTGCCCCTTTCGTAGCCCGAGCTAATGTCCATCCCCACGATATTGTTAACACCTGCGAAGAGGTCGTAGTTATTATTAGCGAAGACATTAGATTCACTACTGTTTCCAGGCTGCACAAGCACCTGTTCTATGATCCCTGTATTTTTCTTTACAAATAGATCTCCGTTGATCTTAAAACCCTCCTTGAAGTAGTTCATTCCCAAAGTAAGTTGGCCACTTTTCATAATGGGAATCTGTTTACCATTAAAGATGATATTGGCTGAAGTTGCCTGTCCTAGCTGCCGCTCTAATTCTATGGGCCTGAAAAATTGTTGGTTGTAAGATGCCGACCCCTTTAGGAACCAACCTTCACCCAGTTTAAGTAAGACCTTTCCGCGGGGCGAAGAGAAGGCAAGAGGATTTTCGATGGGCACGATGGCGTAGCGAAATCCGAGGTCAACAATAAATTGCTCTTGATAGTTAAATCTACCACCTAGGTAGGGTGTAATTACGGGGACATCAATATTTTGACTACTAGGTTCCTGAGATTTAGTACGAAAGAGAAAGTAGGTATCTAGAATCCGCAAGTCTAAGCCAGTCTTAATACTCCATCTTTTTTTACGATCGCTGAGATATTGAAATTTTAGATTCGAATCCCTAACGTTGTTTCGGATTTGCGAATCAAACTCATTTACATTTTCATTTAACCTCGTAGTTACTTTCACTTCCGAGTTGATATTGTCGAATAGTCGGTACCTAGAAGTATAATAGTGCACCATAAATTCTGATCGAGCTTTCAGCAATTTCTTGTATTGAAAGCTAAGACCAACATTTAACTTAGACTTACTTTGCTCGTAATTTTCGTTGATCAAGGCATCTGGCTTCATTTCTCTTTCCCACTTGTAAGTATCTTCATACGCAGTACCGCTAAGGTCTCGGTTACCAAATAGGCTCACCTGCAGGCTATTTTTTCCCTTCCATGCACGACTAAGGTTGAGGTAGACGTCTCCGAATTTGTTTTCTAAGGAGGTGGAGACCTGCTCAGGTCTTTCGAAGGCGTTTTCAACTTGCGCAAGGCTGTTCCTACGCAGTCTAAGCTTGCTGTAGTATTGGCTGTTGCTTATACTCCCATTGGATCTTCTGAATGCAGCGCTTATCTGCGTTGATTTGCCAATTGGGACCTGTATTGAAGCTGCAGATTGGAGCGTATTAAGGTCAACACTCAGTTTGACTTTGTCGCGTATATCGCCAAGTCCTATACACTTCAAGTAGCCTCCAGTGAATTCCCCATATTCTAAAGGAGTCGTGTTTTTATACAAGGTGGACTGAGTTACCACAAGCGGGTTCAAAACGCTGAACATGCCGAAGGCGGATTCCGGGTTATATACAGGAATTCCATCCAAGGTAACTAGCGATTGGAGTCCTGATGCTGCTCTAATACTTAGAGAAGCACTCAGGTCGTTCGTAGCATCTATTCCGCTAAGCATCTGCACTGCGCGTAAAACGTCTTTTCCCAGAGAAGACTTGGACAAGGTCGAAGTCTTAAGCCTAAGTGTCTCGGAATCGTCGAGAACATTGATCACGCATTCAACCTTTTTTGTGGCGATCTCTACATCTTCTAAGAACATCATTAGAGGTTCAAGTTCGAAAGCAAGAGACCCATTGCTCGACAGACACTGTACTTCATATCCTAAATATTGGCAGCAGACTTCGGAACCTTCAAGTAAGGAAATGTGAAATTGGCCGTCATCATCAGTAAGAGAGGAACTACTGCCATCACCAGTGTAAATCAAAGCGCTTACCAATGGAAGTCCGTCGCTATCCAAGACTCTTCCACTATAGGTCCTGCTTTCTTGCTTTTCTATATCTCCAACTTGCCTTTTTAACAGCCAACGATCATCAGCTACTTCCAGCACTTCGACATTTGCTTCTTCAAAAACTTCTTTCAGGTCAAGGAGGTTATTTGCAGATCTTAGGTCTACTTTGTTGAGGCTTTCTGGGTTGTAGGCGAATTGTATTCCGAATTGCTTGCTAAACCCTTCTAAAAACTGCAGACTAGCGTTCTGATTGTCCTGGGCGTGCAGAACAGAACCCAATAGAATAAACACGATCGGAAGTAGTCTCAAAAACCTTATTTAATGATGACCTTATCGCCATCTATTTCGAATTCGGCACCAAGTGGCCAGAAAATCTGTTGCATTGCACTATCTAAGGATGTAGTAGAGAAAAAGCCAGTATACCTTTCATTCGAAATACTATCAAGATTTTCGAAATTAACTTCGTAGTGTCTTGAAAGTTCTTCTAGGACAAGGCCAATTTTTTGGTCCCTAAACTCTACATAGTTCGCTAACCAATCTACTTTTTGAACAACATCCTGCTCAAGTAAAGCCTTACGCTCAGCAGAAACATTAAAACGATCGCCAGCCTCAAGGATGTATCTTCCTCCTCCATTCTGCACTTGAACTTCAACTCTTCCTTCTAAACACTCCACTTCATAGACTCCTGCTCTGTCTCTAACATTAAATTGTGTGCCAAGCACTGTTACCACTCCTTGAGGACTCTCTACGCTGAACTTAGAGCCTGTTTCAACATCAAAGTAGGCTTCTCCTTCTAAGATCAAAGAGCGCCCACTAGTCCATTTTTTAGCATCATATGTAAGAGATGAAACACTGTTCAGTTGGACAATGGAATTATCGGGTAGTTTAATGTGATTTCTTTCTGCGATAGAAGTATTGTGAATAACTTCTGAGCTAGTGAAGTAAGGAAAAGCAAGAATTATTGCTGCGGCAACAGCGGCTGCAATTCCAAACCACTTCAGATTAATAACACGAGGTTTGGATGCATTAGGACTTGCTTGTACGGCCTCTTTTTCGTCAATGGATTGATTAATTCTATTGAAAAGCCCTTCAAGTTTTTCACTACTTAGTGCTGGTCTTGTCGAGGTCAGACCAAGGATCAATTCACTGGCTTTTTGAATATTTTCAGAGTGTGCAGGATGCTTCTTTAGTCGATCCATATCATCCGATGGCACTCCATTCACATATGCGATGAAGTCGTCATCAGTAACCCAGTCCTCTATTTTATAATCCGAATAATTCATCTAAGTATTCTTCTCTCGTATCTTCGTCGTAGGCATTCGTGCAACCACTTATACCACTCTGCATGATGCTTTCGCAAACATTTCCAGAAAGTGTAGCATTATCATGCGCACGATCCAAGTGGCAGTGCCCTAACTCATGGAATACGATAAATTCCTTGCCATAGTTATCATAGTCATACCAGAAAGCCTTATCTATCAAGATCCGTCTGTTTCCTTCATCACTATTCTGACATTGTCCTACGGTGGTATTATCTCTGATAAAATCCACAATAGCACCTATACCTTCCGCTTCTAGGTCAACGGTAATTCCCCGAGCTTCAGCTTCTTTTTCATAGAGATCGAAGAAGGGTTGAACCTCAGGATCTACATCATATCCATACTCCTTGGAGCATGATATTGTTATTAGTATGGCGAATATTGGAATTAGGTACTTCATATCTTTCTATTTACTAGAGTATTAAAACGCATTTTTGTACTCAAAGGTTCTTTCTTAAATTTTGAATTGCCCTATATAGTAGATTGCGGACGGATTGATTATTGATCTCAAGCAAGTCCGCAATTTCTTCATTTTTGTACTTTTCAAAATACTTTAAGTGTATTACTTGTCGCTCTCTTGCCGATATAGACTTAAGGGCCTTTGCTAATCTTAACCTATATTCTTCTTTTTCTTCTCGATCTACTACATAGTCTTCTTGACTTTTTTCTCGGTGCAAGCTTTCGTATTTAAAATCCAACTCATCATGATTCTTCTTCTTAGCTATTGCTTTTATAAGCCGTCTCTTGAAGCTAACCATCAAATAAGCTTTGGGGTTTTCTACCTTGTCAAACTTATTTCTCGATTCCCACAAGAAGATAAAGAAGTCGTGCATGCATTCATCTACATCATGTTCATTCCCACAAATCGATAGACCATACCGATATAGGTCACTTGCAAACAACTTGTAAAGGCATGCTAGTCCTTCTCTTTGGCCGTCCTTTAGTAGTTGCAAACAATCTTTTCCAATCACAAAGTAAATCTAAAGAAAACTTATTTATTGCGGAGACCTCTGGCTAAAGATTATTGATAATCATTTAATATTCAGGTGCTAGGAAGTCCTTACTAATTTCCATTTTGGGTCTTAAGAAAATTTTAACAAGTCTAGTTTGAGTACTTTTTCAAAACACCGTCCTCTTACTTCTGAAACGACAGAAGACAAACTGTCAATATGAATTATCACAAATCAAAATTATAGAAGTTATGAGAATTTTAAGTGTTTTAGCCCTAGCATTAGGGATGGTGTTGGTGTCATGCAGTAAGGAAGAATGGACCACTACAGACAATTTTGTTCAGACTACTTACCAGGAATTTAGAGATGCTGCATTAGGCGGCCATCATAAGTGCTACAAGGTTGACTTCCCTGTAACCCTAGTCTTCCCCGACGGAAGCACCGAAGAGGTCGAAGATCGAATAGACCTGCTTACTACATTGAAAATCTGGAGGGAGGCGAATCCTGACGCTGAGGAGAAACCTACTTTAGAATTTCCTGTGACGGTAAGTCGCTTAGATGGAGAAGTAATAGAAGTGAATTCCAGGGAGGAAATCAAAGAACTCAGGAAGGATTGCCGCCAGTTCAATAATGCGCACAGAAAGTGTGGGAAATTCGGAAGATTCATCAACAATAAGTGTTTTAAGGTAGAACTACCATTTTCTCTCGTGATGGCCGATGGAGAAATTGTGACCCTTGAAGACCGACAAGATATCCGACAGTTGCTAAGACAGTGGAAGGAAGATCGACCAGAGGAGATTCCTGAAATTTCTTTCCCACTTACTGTTGAGGTGAAGGAGACAGGAGAGGTAAAGGAAATTACTAGTCAAGAAGAATTTGACGCCTTAGTTGAGGAATGCACAGAGTAGAATAGTTATAAAGTTGGTTTCGAAAATAAGGGGTTGCTGCTTTTCAGCGGCCCCTTTCTTATTTACTAGACTTTTTCTTTTTGTCTTTTTCATCTAGCTTGTCATCCTTCCAAGTCCCGCTTGCTATAACCTTACCTTTCTTATCATAAAAGCTACCTTCTCCATTACGCATATCATTGGTCCATTGACCTACATACTTATCGCCGTTCGGCCAGAAATAGGTGCCGCTACCACTTCTTTGATCGTTTTCGTAGTTTCCTTCATAGTGTTGGCCATCTGCCCAGTAGAATTCTCCACTTCCGTGTCTCATATTGTTAGACCACTCACCCTCATACCTACTCCCGGAATCCAGGATTGCGATGCCAAAGCCATTGGCTTTTCCGTTTCTAGTTTTGCCGACGTAGTGCAGACTATTTCCTTTTTTCGTTTGAAACGTGAGATAGGCTCCGCTAACCTTTTGCTTCAATTGCCTTTTAAGGATATCCACTTGCGTATGGGCCTTTTCCAGAGCAAAGGTCATGGAATCGACGACATCAACCTCTGGAACCACCGATTGTATTACTAGCTTTTCCACAGTATCAACCTTTGTCTTTTCCAAAATCACTTCCTCACTAGCCTGCCTACTAAGCTGCAATAACTGTCCTGCTATAGCAATCCTAAAGTGTAGGGGATCTTTTTCCAGGACATCCACTGACTTCAACATGACCTTAGATTCGGCTATGGCTTGATCATATTTGCCACTGACAATCATTCGATCTATGTGGTCAAAGATGGGACTTGCTTGCTGACTGGCCTTCTCCTGCACAGCAAGGGTCATTTCTGATAGCTTGTTCTTGGCCTGCTGATATAAGTAGGCGTAGCGGGCGGTACTGAAAAGAGCAAGGGCAGCAAGGCAGATGACTATGGTCTTTGTTTTGTTTACTTTCATTCTTAGTCTCTGTAGTGAATTTCTGGGAGTTTATTTCTCACCTTTCGGATGTCTGGAGAGAAGTAGGCATGCACCCTGATGGTATATGCTTGCTTATAATTACCACCGTTTTCTAGGGTCTGACCCGTAGAATACATTAAGCCGGCAGCAAGCGTCAATCTTGGAGTTAGTATGTAACCCATGGTTGTGGTCAATCGCAAGTCCTCCATGGGACTGGCTACAACGGCCTTTCCGCTTTGCATAATGACTTCCATTTCAGGGGCAATGTAGAGCGTCTTGGTCTTGAGCTTCTTACTATTAAGCGGTTGCTTAACTCTGAACATGTATCGCCATCTATTCCTGTAGATGTAGTCACTAGTCTCATTGAAGCCTTTAGACCACCGATGTTCCAGCCTGAGTCGATGATAAATCATGGCACTCCATACAGGCACAGCAAATTGGTATTGGTGCCAGATTCTAAATTCGGGAACTAGGTTCTTACCCTCCGAAAGAGGGTCGGTATTAAAGTTGAGCCTTAAGACCCCTCCTAGGCTTGCATTAAATTTTTTGTTGTATATGTATCCGATGGCGTGCCGATTATAGACTTGAGCCACTTGCCCAACGAAGGGTGTTGTCTCGGTTTCTTGCAACCTAAAGTGCGTCTGTGCAACCCAGAAGAGCCGCTTGGAAATTCTGATATTTCCGTATGTGTTAATCCATAGCTTGGACTTTGGATCCTTGAACTTTGCATACTCTGGTAACTCTGCAGGAGTGTTTTGGGCTGCTAAATTTAATGCTGATAGCAAGGCCACAACCAAGGTCTGAAGAAAAAGCCGACAACACATTTTGTTACGCATAATTATTAAAGCCCCAAAAGTGACAAAATTTCCTCAGGATTCTTCTTGCGCTTGAGTTTCCGTTCGATTTTTCCAGTCTTCTTGTCTCTCAGGATTATTAATTGACTATACAATTGATGAAAATACAAGGTGAAGTCCCCTACGTTATCGCAGGTCAAGCCCTCTGAAATAACATCAAGACCATACGGAATTAGGACCTCCTCATATGTTTTCAACAGTTTCTTTTTCACAGTTTCGTCCATCAAAGTAGAAGTAAATGGGTTCCAAACTTGATCCGTGTACGCAAGTTTCAGATCTTCAATTCTTGCTGGCTGAACCAGAATAGTATCACTGAGTTGGCTAAGCTTGTCGTAGCAAAGTTCTAGCCTTCTTGCTCGTGCTAGCTTATCCTCGGAATCCTCTAAGTCAGCATATTCGGCCAGTCTTTTTTCAGCATAGCTGGCCATAGCAAGATGCGGAGGATGTGCTCTTTGATCACTGTTTTGCAATACTGCCGCTAGTTTTTCTTGGAAATTTTGCGCCTTTTCTACCAGCACTTCTTCTTCTGAAACAATGGCTTCTTCTCGTTCTACTTTTGGGGCAATTGTGCTTAGTTCCTCGCTGATTTCTTCTAGCCGGAGGTAGGTGGAATTGGCTAGATACTCTATATTTTCAAGGCTTAATTTCCCATTAGATTTGATATCGATCTCCTGCCATGAAAGTCCTCTCGGAAATAGATTCGCTAGGATCTTTTGCATTCCAACATAGCTTAAAATTTCCTCTTGATCGAGCTGTTGTAATTTTCTTAGTGGCCTAAGGTATTGGTTTTCAATTGACTTTGTTTCATCAAATAGACGGGCTATCTTAAAATCTGATAGGCGGGAGATGTTCAACTGTGAATTGGTCAGGATACCGGACGCAATTTGCGAAGATCTGTTGCACTTAGCATAGACCTTATTAATGGACGTTCTTTGATTGCTTTTAATTTCATAGTAAGGAACTCTGACCTTGTAGTTATGAAGGTCAATATTCTCAGATCCTGCTAAAAAAGCCGATTCAGCACGATTGACTACTTCCAAATTTTTGAGAAGTATGTCGCCGGTTCTGGTCGAAATCTCAAAGGCTTCTGGATTTTCGAAGGCAAGGATTCTAAGATATCGCTCATCCAAGGGAAGACTTACCAAAGCCTGATCTGCACTAAGGTCATAGATTTCAAAAGTTTTGACATTAGAACCTATCTGAGTACTAATGTTGAGAAGTAATCCTTCCGAAAAATTCCATGTTTCACCTGCTTCTATCGCATCTTCTTCGAAGAGGGTCCACTCATCATGGGCTAAGCCATTCCTTAAGAATCTAGCTACCAGGGACGATCCTTCTAATCTGAGTGTTGCGCCTAATTGGGGGACGCCCATTTTATAATTGATTTTGCTGGAAAACGAAGTGTCTTGTGCCTCTGATTCCCGAATATGAACCCTTACAAAACTCCACTCGCCTTCAGGTTTTCCCGCATGGAATTGCCCTCTGATTCGATCTTCTGAACCATTCAGATTTGTGACAAGTTTATAATTTTGTAATAGTCCCCTTGTACCTATCTCAAGATCTGCATAAGATATTTCCCAGCTTCCTTTCGCCAGGCCTTCTTCGTATTGGCCGTTCACCAAAAACTTAGTCCTATTACTTGTAGAATCAGAAACTGGATTTTTCTCTTCGAAGGTAAATGGGCCACTAAGGAGGGTGTCACCATCTATCATCATGTATTGAAAAGAGGCTTCACCTTTGTATTGGTTAAGCGCATAAGTTCCCTTGTAAGTTTCCAACTGTTGGGCTTGGCTTGCGATTACACATAGGCAGCCAAGACAGCAAATTAGTAGACTTTTTGAGTCAAATGGGAGCATCTTTTTTTACAAAAATACGTCATTTAGCAAACACATGTTCAGATTCCGTCATTCTTTCGCATAGAAGGGTAGGTGGAGGTCGATTAGTTATTGATCTAGGTCAAAATAATATTTCTTTGACTAGAGAATCAGCTACTTCAGTTTTTTAGAATTAAGCATAAAAACGCTAGTCTAAGTTCGTTTACACTCCTTTAACAAGGAGGAATGCTATTATCTTCATTATTTGTCTATTTTTGATTAAGCATTTTCGGAACTATGAGTAGGGAACTAGCTATATTAGAAAAACTAGAGAAGGAACTGAGCCTAAAGCAGCTTCAGATCAAATCCCTCCTGACAATTACGCAAGCCATCAATAAGAATGTAAGCACAGAAGGACTCTACAACATGTACAAGTCTTTCTTGAGTTGGGAAATGGGTGTTCATAAGATGGTCCTCTTTGTCTTAGAAGATGACAATTGGTTATGTACTTCTCACATTAATATAGAGACCGAGTGGATAATTAATGAGTTGGTGCTTGTTATAAAAAACTACCAGCGACTACATACCATCAAAAACGAAGACCCTGAGGTGCTGCAAGCTTTTGATATTATTATCCCTGTAATGCATAAGGATCATCCTATTGCCTATGCTATTATAGGTGGTATCAAGGACCAAGAAGACGTATACAATAAGATTCAGTTCATTACAACCATTACCAATATCATTGCGGTTGCGATCGAAAATAAGCGACTTTTCAAAAAGCAAATTAGGCAAGAGCGCTTTAAGAAGGAAATAGAATTAGCTAGTGAGGTACAAAAGATGCTAATCCCGGAAAAGTTGCCCATTACTGAGCAGTTCGAATTATCGAAGATCTACAAGCCACACTTTAACGTAGGTGGTGACTACCTAGACTACATCAAGTTTGACAAAGATAAGTTTGCATTTTGTATAGCTGATATATCTGGGAAGGGAGTAGCTGCTGCGCTATTAATGGCTAACTTTCAGGCCATCATCCAAGGTCTAATCTTTCAGTATCGTGACCTGGAAACCTTTGTTTTTGCCCTTAACCAGTCTGTATTCCGAATTACTAAGAGTGACAAGTATATTACCTTCTTTATAGCAGAGGTGGATGTGTCTACGATGAAGCTCCGCTACATTAATGCAGGTCACTACCCGCCCTTCTTGTATCAAAGTGGTAAGATCAGACGTTTAGACAAGGGTTGTACCATCATTGGAGCCTTTGAAAAGCTACCTCAGATAGAGGAAGAAGAGTTGGATCTTGAACATAATAGTATGATATTGAGTTTTACTGATGGCTTGGTAGATTTGCAAAATGAGATGGGAGACTACTTCGAGGATGAAAAAATCAGCAATTTTGTTCGTGCACACTCGCATGAATCGGCTGAATCATTTAACGACCACCTTCTATCAGAAATAGATGAATTCAAAGGAGCGCAATCCTACCCTGATGATATCGCCATATTAACTTGCAAGGTTTTATGATAATTAGACCTGAAAATATTAATTTGAGAGCTGAATAATGAAGAATAGAACAACAGCAGCACTTATTGCCTTATTTCTTGGAGCTTTCGGAGCCCACAAGTTCTACCTGAAAGACTCGGGAGCAGGTATTTTCTATCTGATACTCTTTATGGTCGGGTCTTCGATGAGGCTTCCGATTTCTGCCTTCCTAGGATGGGTAGATGCCTTCGTACTTTTCACAATGTCAGACGAGCGATTTGACGCAAAGTACAATAAGGATTACGACAACAGAAGGGATAGAAGGGGACAGAGAAGAGACAATAGGTATGAAAGCAGGCAGCAGAGACGTTACCCGCCTCGTGATGCTTATAGCAATAGAAGGCAGCAAGGAAGTTACCAAGGAAGAAGAGAGTCTTACAGACGGCCTCCTCAAAAACCTCAAAACAAGGTGAAACGTCCAAGGGAAAATCCATTCAAGAAGACTGGAATATCAAAGTACAAGGACTATGACATAGATGGTGCGATCGAAGATTTCAAGAAAGGAATCGAATTAGATCCCCAGGATATGGCGCTACATTTCAATCTTGCAGCTGCCTACTCACTAACTGAGAAGGCCGACCAATCCTACTACCATCTTGCTAAAGCTGTGGAGCACGGTTTCAAAGATTTCGAAAAGATTAAGACCCACGACGATCTAGCATTCTTAAGAATTCAGGAGGGTTTTGATGCCTTTCAGGATGGTGGATACAGGCTGAGTTCAGATGGAGAGGTGAAAAGCATCCCAGCGGGTTCGCAGCCACAAAACCAAATGCCAGAAGAAGTGATTAAGGACGATATCTTACTATCCCAACTCCAGAAATTATCAGAGTTGAGAAATAAGGGTTTGCTTTCAGAAAAAGAGTATGTGGTAGAAAAGGAAAAATTAATGCGGCGTTAAATATTGTTAAAGAGTGCACAAATCATCATCTAAATACGTCTAGAATAAAAAAGAGTAATGATAGCCAATGAATTAATATCGCAAACAGTTTCCTGCCTAAGGACTTCTGATTTAGGCGAGGAGGCTATCACAATCATGAATATATTTCATGTAAAGCATCTTCCCATCGTTAACAATGAGCAACTACTAGGCGTTATCTCTGAAGAGGAAATCCTGAACCACGATCTAAATGAAGCCATTGGTTCCTACGCTCTAACCATGAGAAAGCCTTATGCGAATGCTGAAGATCATATGTTTGAGGTGATGTCGATCATGGCTGAGAATCATCTTACCGTGATCCCCGTGGTGGATGAAAACCAGGACTATATAGGTTTGATCACCCAAGACGACTTGATACAATTCTATGCCAAGAGTTTCTCATTTACGGAGAATGGAAGTATCCTAGTGCTAAAGACCAGAAAGCGGGACTACTCGCTGGCTGAGATTTCTCGAATTATAGAAATGGAAAACGCTACCATTCTTAGCTCCTTTCTTACCAAGAGCCCCAATTCTGATGAAATCCTAGTGACGCTAAAGTTGAATATTCAGGACTTACAGCACATCATTGCAACCTTAAAACGTTATGAGTATACCATTAAGGCGACCTTTGCTGAGACGGAATACATGGATACTCTAAAAGAAAGATATGACTCTCTCATGCATTTCCTGAATGTTTAGGATACATTCGCAGCACGGTTCATGAAATAAGGGACCTTTGTTCTAATCCGGAATATGAAACTACTACTTTCCATCATCTCAGTGCTAGTATGTGTGAATCTTGCTTATGGGCAGACCACGACGATAGAAGCCATTAGTATCGAAGGAAATAAGCGGACA
>CAZMYK010000043.1:0-13950 GCA_964570435.1 uncultured Saprospiraceae bacterium
AAAAGGCGAGAGGATTTGAAAAAGTACACAGGCTTATACTTGCTGAAAGACTACTACGATGTGCGTGAAATTGTCCTTGATAGGGATAGCCTGTACTATGACCGTGGGGGTAATAACAGAAACTCCTTAATCCCGATTGCAGGTCAAGATCTCTTTAAGATGCAGTATTCTGGAAATGAAAACATGAGAGTCAGTTTTGGCAAAAATGGTGTGGACATGGAATTCCGTGAAAAGTCGACTTCAGGAGAGCCGGATTACGTAGTAGAAGCAAGAAGAATTACTTATGATGTTACCATGGACCAGGGCATAGGCGGGGAATTCACAGATACTACACTCGACCACACCATCTCTATCGAGGTGACTTCTGATATTCAACTGCATATTAACAACATTGCGGTACAGCTCTTAGGTATTGGCAATGACGAATACTTGTGCCCAGGCAATTCTAAGTACCAGCTTTTGAAGGTGCAGAGAGATACGGATGCTAACGTGCTGGGTATTTATCTGTCTGGTGGATCTATTAAGAACCTATTCTATCAGAGGGTCGACAAAAAATTTTAGTGAGTCCAAAATGAATAATGACGTAAAATGCCTAGGCTACTAAAAAGAAGTACTCAACTTAAAGCTGCAGTTGTTCACTCGAATCAGACATTAATTCTATGGTGAAGGTAACGTTCCACTTCTGGTAAATTGGAGGCATTTTATGACTAAACTAAAAAAGGCCATTTCGCTAAGAAATGGCCTTTTATTTTCTTTATAGAATGATGACTACTTAATCTGGATCAACTTTCCTTGATGGACTGAATCCTCGGATCTAAGAACGTAAAAGTAAATTCCCGAGGCGTCAAGTTCACTAGCATTTACCTGAATCTGGTGACTCCCCCTGTCGAAACTTGCTTGCTGTGTGTACACCTTGGTTCCGCTAAGTGAGAATATTTCCAAACTGATATTTTGACTGCGATCATTTTCGAAGCTGAAGTTAGTTGTCTTAGTGAAAGGATTCGGTGAAACATTTGCAAACTCAAAATCGCTCTCTTCTCTAAGTGTAACTTCTTGATGCAGCAGCAGATCCTCCATGCTGAGGTCATGAGTGAGATCACCCATTTGGAAGATCATAATATTTGCTCCTATAGCATTTCGGTTCCTTACTTCGATTAACTTAGAAGTCGGATAGTCATCAAGATCTGTCGTCATATTGCTTGGAATCTCGTGATCAGGGTCGTAAGTTACCCAGTCGAATGATACGTCTGTACTTCCATCATTCACAAAGCCAACTAGTAAGGCAAGGTCGTCAAAATCTAAGATCATATCATGATTTAGGTCTGCAGCCATCTTTTGGTACTTGTTCAATTCTAACTGTCCATCAAGGAAGGCAGCAAGAACTAAAACGTCCATGGAATCTATTTCTGCAGTAGAGGTATTGTCATTGGACAAGGTCAAGATATAATCTTCATTTAGATCAAGATTTTCTAACATATACTCACCTTCAGTAACTTCGACTTGGAAATCCTTGTCGATATCTGTGGTATCCACACTAGGCACCTCTACTTCTTGAATTTCATAATCATACGAAATAGATCCGTCCTCGTTGACAGTGCTGTCGACTATTGCAACTGCTGTTTGAAAGGAATAGGTGGTATCGAATTCCATGCCCTCCCAACTGCTATTGACGTCAAGCATTAGGGTCTCGGTATTTCCAAAAGGGCTCGAAATAGAACCTGAAATCATCGCCTCTTCTAAGGCCTCACAATTTGGAATATTTGCCCCATTATTCTGAATCTTAATGTAAGTCGTACAATAATCTTGCTGCCCAGAGGAAGCAGTAACCCACATATTTACTTCTACCTGCCCTACATCCTCACAAGTAAATATCCTAACGTTGTCGTCTGGATCTGAACTAAAAGAGAATTTAAGGTTAGAATATGGATTACATGGAAAGTGGGATCCAGCATCGAACTCAGACGCCCAAACTTCTCGCATTCCATCATCAAATGAGTCATCTCCGTCAATATCCACACCCATTAGAGGTACGGAAAGGCCGTAGTAGCAATATGGCACAGGAGTCGACTTGTCTTTTACAGTGATATTCACATAGTAGAACTTCGTTTCCCAACAGTTATACTTTACCATGAATCTTACCTTGGTAGTTCCTACAGGATACTTACCACTTGCATCAGCTCCATTGCTGTAAGAAAAAGGAGAGTTGTTCGTAATGACATATTGGTCTTCACAACCATCCTTGACTTCCAAAGGAGGAACATCAACCCAGGCCTTCTTGCAGCCACTCGTTTCTGCATGAACATCATATGGAACCCAAACTTCAGGCTCATTATAAGCAGTGGTTACGGCAATTCGCTGATTGTAAGTCCAGATGCCTACGTTGGTCCAGGGATTGAAATTGCAGCAATCCACTATTCTCCATGTTCTAATAATTTCATAGCAACCAGGTCCATAGACGAAAGTATTGTCGTGGTAGCTGTAGCCGATTTTCGAACAAGTAGCACCATAGGTAGACCACGATGGCATATTCTTTCCTGGCGGCAAATATTCTGGATCAGTTGGAGGATTACATCCCGTAAGCTCTATATTTTTAGGCCATACAATGCTACTGGAGTTGAAGTAGTTTCCTTGTACGTAGATGGTCTGAGTACACTTATGCCAGTAGCCATGATAGTCAGATACCTTCCACGTTCTTGTGATATACCCAATGTTACAATCATTTAGGTGGTACTTGACCTCCGGGTATCCAGCATCATGGGTGCCGGTATAGTCCTTATACCATGCATTTCCCAACCATCCAAGATTCCATATTTCGTCATCACAATCTAGCCACTTAGTCGGTGGGCACCACAATTGGAATACCGCATCTTCTTCTTCACAGTCTTCTTCATCGATGGCAAATGCTGTATTCGAAACGAAGAGGAGGGCAAAGAAAAATACGAATAAAATACGGGGGGAGATTAGTCGTAAATCTGTTTTCATATGAGATTATTCAGTTAGTTTTGTTCATGCAGATAAGCCAGGTGAAGGACTTAAAAGATGTATTTCGTCAAGGTGAAGATAAGCGGACCTTAGTAACATTGCAAATATACCATGACAAGTTTATGCCGAAAACATATATATTTTAATTCTAAATGCGTAAATCGATTAGAGCTCCGCTTGCTCGTAGTAGTTGAAATCTCTTACCACTTGGCGTAAGAAATCATCTGAACTCCCTTCCTTCGTAATTTTAAGTACAGATTCGATTTTTTGTGATAACAATTTCTTGAGCTGGAAAGCTTCTTCTCCTCTTAATGCTAACACTTCTTTGATGGTCGTAATATCTCCTGAGTTCAGAATTGCCGCGTTAGGAAATCTAGGAGTGTAGTTATGAGGAATCTTTTCGTATGAAGCACTCTTGATGCTACCTTTTTTCTTAAGACTTATGACTGTTGTATTGGCAAGCGCATCACCTACTCGTTGACCTTTTTCGGAAAGGGCAATCGCAAGGATACCAACGATTCCACTCATGATTAAGATGTCCACAATTCTAAATAACCACCTAAGGAAGTAACTTGAAAACGAAGTTTCACCTCCTTCCAAGTGCACGACTCGAATTTTCATCGCCATCTTTCCAGGTGTTTGGCCACTGCTAAAAGTCTCAAAAAGCAATGAATACAGCATTACTGGGAGGAAGAAAACAAAGGCAAGGACGCTAGTTAGGATACTAGATTCATTCGAAAAGGTAGGGGACAGCACAAGTAATAGAAGTAAGCAATAGCCCACCTTAATCAAGGTGTCAAGTATGAAGGCAAGAATTCTATCACCTAAGTTGGCAAGATGGTAATCCAAGGTTACATTCTGTGCTGTTGTAATTGCAATCGTCTGAGCCATCTAATTTCAGGAATTACTTTTTTTCTAATTTAAATGTATAGTTACAAAACTATCTTATATTCGAATTACATGAAAGAGGTTTTGTTCATAAAGAAAAGTGAAAAAAGGTGGAAAGCCTTCGAAAGCTTCCTTGATGGGCGACAAACTATATCGCCTGATGAACTGGCTGACCATTATATCCAACTGACGGATGACCTTTCTTATGTGAAGACTTTTTATCCACGCAGCAAGCTGATTGTCTATCTGAATGAGATGGCAGTGAAGGCGCATGCCACGATCTATAGAAACAAGAAAGAAGAAAGAGGGCGTTTCTGGAATTTTTTCAAATATGAAGTACCCCTTGCCATTTGGGAAGGTCGAAGAACAATTCTTTGGGCAACTATAATTTTTCTGATTGCCATTGGAATAGGTCTCTTGTCAAATGTGATTGATGAAGACTTCACCAGACAGATTCTTGGAGATCGCTATGTAAATATGACCCTAGATAATATTGAGAAGGGAGATCCGATGGCAGTTTACGATTCTGAATCTGTTTCGATGTTCATTGGAATTGGACAGAACAACGTGCGGGTTGCGCTCTATGCCTTTGTGTTCGGAATATTCGGGAGTGTTTTGTCAGGATTTATCTTGGTTTCAAATGGGATCATGGTCGGAACATTTCTTCATTTTTTTGTGCGTAAGGGTTTATTTGGTCTTGCATTCAGTACTATATTTATCCACGGAGCGCTTGAATTGTCAGCTATTGCTATAGCAGGTGGAGCTGGGATGATTCTTGGGAATTCGCTCCTCTTCCCTGGAACCTTTAAGAGAAGGGACTCACTGAGAATGGGTGCAAAGCGCGCTTTGAAAATTATGGTCGGCTTGATTCCAGTTATTATTGCGGCTGCAGTGCTTGAAAGTTTTGTAACTAAACACTACCTTGAAATAGGATCTATAGGACGGTGGGCAATTATTATTGTCTCCTTTGTATTCATCATATGGTACTTCATACTTTATCCACGTAAATTATATAATCATGGAGCGAAAACCGCTTATACTTAACAAAGAACGGAATTTGGGAGATGTCATTTCTGATAGCTTCCTCTTTGTGAAAAGGAATTACAAGGTTGTTGGAAGACTCTTCCTAATTCTTGTTTGCCCAGTTTTGATCATCGGGATCTATAATATCTACTATATTTTTTCGGAAATTGACTTTCTAAACCCAGAAGCGAGTGATCCATTCGGAAGTTTTGGTGGCTTGAATTTTTTACTAGGCTATGGCTTCATTATGATCGCCTTTCTATTGTATTACTTTGTCAACTATTCCACAGCTATCTGTTATGTAGATAATGACAACCAAGTTCCGGAACAACATGAGGTGACTGACTTTATGAAGAAAAATGCAGTGAAGTATATAGTATACTTTGTTTCTGTGGTGGGGGTAGTCTTGGTTCTTTCAATCTTGATAGGTGCTTCAGTCTTGCTCTCGCCGGTTTTGACCGGTTTCTTGATTTTGGGAATGGTGATTGGGATGTTTTATCTTTTTCCGATCTTAAGTATTCTTCCTTTAGTTTATATGGACAATGACATCTCTTTTGGGCAGGCAGTTAGTGAGTCGTTTCATCTTGTGAAGGGAAATTGGTGGTCCACATTCGGGACCATCTTTGTGACCAGCATGATTGGATCTCTTGCAAGCTATATTCTCATAATCCCGATATATGCAATCATGATGGTCCAGATGTTCAGCAGCATTGATAGTGGCGAGGCCAGCACTTCCGGATTCTGGATGGGCATCCTCATGGTCGTGTCGATGATTGGAAGCACCATAGTTTTAGTTTACACGATAGCGGGGATCTCTACAAAATATTATGATCTCAAAGAACGAAAGGGACACCACTCGCTGAAGGATAGGATAGATTCCTTGGGTTCGGAACCGTCGACTATGTTTGAGAATGATGGTGAATTCTAAGATGAAGAGCAGACTTTTTCTTTTTATGTTTTTGGCAAATGTTGCGTTCTTGCAAGCAGGGACTATCACCCCAGACTCATCCGAAGTTGACTACCGAACTTATGACACAGAAGTCATTGAGGACTTCAAATTACAGAAAGAGTACAATTATGATCTAGACCCCAAGTATGAAGGAAATCCTATCAAAAGGCTTTGGTATAAGTTCGTCAATAGACTCCTCCAAAATATGGGCTCGGGGACCAGAAGTGCGCTATGGAATGTCATCAAGTATGGCTTAATGGGTCTCTGTATATTTGTTATGGGTCGATTTCTCTACCGATCATCTGGAACTGGCGTTTTCAAGAGAGTGGATAAGAGTCCGGATTACAATCATTCACTTGTGAAAGGGGAAAGCGGAGGAGAAAATCTTGAGAGAATTATTTCCCAGGCTGAGACAGAAGAAGACTTTACAAAGGCAGTGAGGTATCGGTTTTTGCTCCTGCTGAGGCTACTTGACAAGGAGGAGTTAATCCAATGGAGGCAATTCAAGACGAATCATGAATATGCAACAGAAATCGAAGATGCAATTCTGAGAAAAGAATTTGAAAAAGTAAGTGAGGTCTTTGAATACGTGGTCTACGGCGATTTTGATCTAGACGATCAGGGTTACAAACAAATTAGCCAAAATTTTGTCTCCTTTTCTTCATTGTTAAAAAAGGCTAGCGTGTGAAAAGAATCGGACAGACATGGAGACTCATCCTCCTTTACACCATAATCGCTGTTCTGCTTGGTGTCTTCATGCCTAGACAATTAGATTGGAGTCCAAGCTTCAGTATGAATGATACAGTGCCCTACGGGGCGGAAGCCATTCATGAGACCTTAGATCAGATGTTTTCGGCTGACATATCTATTGTGGAGCAGCCACTTTACAACGTGCTTGATGATACCTTAATTGAGAATACGAACTACGTAATTATTAATTCTGATTTCTATATCGACTCTCTAGATCTGTCTGCCCTTTATGGAATGGTCAATATTGGAAACAATGTATTCATCGGAGCTGAGAATTTCAATCGAGAATTCCTAGATTCTTTGGGTGTAAGTTCTCAAACGCACTTTAATAATTTTGCAAATTTAAAGCAAGTGAAAACCATCGCCACGGAAATGAGTATCCTTCCCTATGATACTTCCTTCGAGTTTCGATCACAGTGGTCCAATACCTACTTCCAATCTTCAGATTCTTCAGATATAGAATTGCTGGGAATTGGTCAACAAGATAGCCTGTATAATTATGTCAAAGTACCTTATGGAAGTGGTCACTTTTACCTCCATAGTTTCCCATTTGCAATGACCAATTACTACTTGCTCAAGGACGAGACTAGAGACTATGTATCCTCTGTTTTTTCACAATTACCTCAACACTATGACCTCGTATGGGATGAATATTATAAGCCGGGAAGATCTGAGAGGCAGAAGTCTCCCCTAAGTGTCTTAATGAACTATCCCTCCTTTCGATGGGCCTATTGGTTGACTATTGGAGGACTTTTACTATTTATGATCTTCTATGCTAAGCGACAACAAAGGCCTATTCCCATCATTAAACCGCCAAAAAACGAAAGTCTTGCTTTCACAACTACCTTGGGTGGACTATACTATAATAAGGGAAGCCATAAGGATATTTTTATCAAGAAAGTAAAGGTCTTACGAGAGCAATTGAGCAGTAAGTACTTCATGCGAGACCTTGAATTTAGTGAAGCCGAGGCCGTAAAGCTAGCAACAAAGTCAGGTAGAGATCCAGACCTTGTTAAGCGAGTTTTTAGTTTGGCAAAAGAATATGAGAGCAAAGCGAGTCTATCAGATGGACAGTTAAAGGCCTTTGTCAAAAAGGTGAATCAATTTTATCAACACACATAGCATATAAAAATTACTTAATAATGAATGAAGATTACCAACCGAGAATAGACCTGACCGAGGTGAAGGCGAGCCTAGATAGCATAAGAAGCGAAATCGAAAAGGTAATAGTAGGCCAGGCGGATATGGTGGACCTCCTTTTGGTTTCCATCCTTGCTAATGGGCATGTCTTAATTGAGGGAAATCCAGGATTGGCGAAAACCCTAACAGCAAAAATTCTTTCACAAACGATAGGTGCAGGTTTCAGTAGGATTCAATTCACGCCAGATCTAATGCCTTCTGATATACTTGGAACCTCTGTTTTTAACTTCCAATCTTCGGAATTTGAATTCAACAAGGGGCCCATTTTCTCCAGTATTATTTTGATCGATGAAATTAACCGTGCTCCAGCCAAGACTCAAGCCGCCTTGTTCGAGGTGATGGAAGAACGGCAGGTCACGATTGACGGCAAGCAATACAAAATGAAAGAACCATTCATGATTGTAGCTACCCAGAATCCCATTGATATGGAGGGGACCTATCGACTTCCTGAGGCTCAAATGGACAGATTTATATTTAAGATTTCTGTTGACTACCCGACCTTGCAACAAGAGATTTCTATCATCCAACGCCATCACAAAGACGGAGACCTCCTTAAGTTGAATAATATTAAGCCAGTCATCAAAGGGAAGACTATTTTGGAGCACAGAAAAGTCCTACAAGAGGTTATAGTAGATGAAAAAATTGTAACCTTCATCGCACAAATAGTGCAAGCTACAAGGAATAGTCCTCATATCTATGTCGGAGCCTCACCTAGAGCTTCATTGGCACTTCTTAATGCGGGTAAGGCGCATGCCATCCTTAAAGGAAGGGATTTCGTCAATCCTGAGGACGTGCTCCGGATTGCACCCTATGTGCTTGGTCATAGAATTAACCTCACTCCAGAGAGGGAAATGGAAGGCGTCTCAACAAGGAAGACGATTGAGTTACTCGTGCAAGGAATAGAAATTCCGAGATAATGTGGAACATTGTAAAAAGCCTATACCTGAATCAAAGGTTCTACTTGAGCTTGGTAATATTGATAATGCTGTTCATTTTTAGCTACATCTTGCCCCAGCTTTACTATGTGGCTGTCTTATCCTTCTTCGTCTTTCTGCTGCTTCTCACTTACGAAATCTGGTTGTTATATAGAAACAGTGGAATTGAGGCCAGTCGACTTCTATCGGATCGTTTTTCTAACGGAGATCAGAATCCTATTAAGGTGGACATTAGGAATTTATACGCAAGAGAAATTGATATCAAAGTCATTGATGAAATCCCACCTGAATTCCAAAGACGCGACTTGTCTTGGAATTTCACAATGGAAGCGGACTCCTCTAAGGTCTTAACGTATGAATTAAGGCCAGTGAAAAGAGGAGTATATTCTTTCGGAGCTCTAAACATTTACGCATCTTGTTTTTTGCAACTTCTTAGTAGAAGATTTCGCTACGCCGTGGATAAGGAAGTAGTTGTTTACCCTTCCTACTTGCAAATGAAACGTTACGAATTGGCCGCAATCTCTAAGAACCTGACCCAGCTAGGAATTAAGAAACTTAGAAGGATTGGTACCTCTATGGAATTCGAACAAATCAAGAACTACGTGAGAGGCGATGATCCAAGAAATATTAATTGGAAGGCTTCGGCTCGTGCCAACAACTTGATGGTGAATCAATTTCAAGATGAGAAGTCACAGCAGGTCTACTGTCTTGTCGATAAGGGTAGGTTGATGAAGATGCCATTTAGTGGTATGAGCCTTCTAGATTATGCCATCAACGCAACGCTAGTAATCTCCAACATTGCCATTCAAAAAGGTGACAAGTCTGGGTTTATTAGCTTTTCGAAAAAATTGAGTTCGGCAGTGGCAGCCTCCAAGAAAGCAGGTCAAATGACTCGGATCCTCGAAGGCTTGTACAATCAGAAAACAAAGTATGAAGAGTCAAACTACGAATTACTTACTGCTTACATTAGAAAGACCCTATCAGAAAGGAGCTTGCTGCTTCTTTTTACCAACTTTGAATCCCTCAGCTCCCTAAGAAGGCAATTGCCTTACCTCAAAATTCTAGCTAAATCCCATGTTTTGATCGTAATATTCTTCAGAAATACTGGGATGAAGGGGCTCATAGAATCGCAGCCTATGGACCTGGAAAAAATCTACCACCAGACCATTGCTGAACACATAGACCATGAGAAAGACTTGATGATCAAGGAACTGAAGAAGTATGGTATTCATGGCCTTGTTTCGATACCAGAGCACCTGACCGTGGATACGATTAATAAGTACTTGGAGGTTAAGGCAAGGCTTTTCTAATCAAAACACATTTCGGCGCTTGTACCAGGCAGAGGTGCTAAGCTATGCCCAAGATTTTATGAGTTTGCAGACTGACCCGCCATTTTGGGTTTTCCTTACAGAAAATAATGCTTTGAAGTGTATTGTCTTCCTGGGATTCGGAATCCATAGGTTGGATGTAGAAGTGCTCGAAGTCGTAGTCTGAGAATTCCAAGGGGTGGATGTCCTTCTGCGGATATACAAATTTGATTTCTTGGCCCTTTTTGACTACAATTTCAGTATTGGCCTTTGGGCTCATGCAGACCCAATCAACGCCCTGCGGAACCTCAATTGTGCCGTTCGTCTCAATCGCGATTTCGAAGCCATTTTGATGAAATTCTTGAATTACTGTTTCATCAAGTTGCAGTAAGGGTTCTCCTCCTGTGCAAACTATGTACTTATGACCAGCCCCTTCTGGCCACATCTCATTCACGATGCTAGCTAGTTCTGTGGAGGTGTATTTTCCTCCATTCTGGCCATCGGTGCCCCAAAAGTCAGTGTCACAAAACTTACAGATAGCCTTGTGTCGATCTTCTTCTCTACCAGACCACAGATTACATCCGCTGAATCTCAGGAAGATTGCCGGCCTTCCGGAGTGAGCACCCTCTCCCTGAAGCGTATAAAATATTTCTTTGACTGCGTATTTCTTCATTGGGTTATCGACACTTGGTGGTGTGTCCCTTCTTTTCGAAGGTGTAAAAATTAAGGCTTACTACTTGTCTACCTTGCATTGACCAGGTCATAAACTTTATTTAACATCAAGTAGGTCTTTTCTGCATCTGGGAAGGCTTCTTCTGGTATGACCTGCCTCGTTATTCCATCCTTGTCAATGGCAAATAACCTTGGATAGCCCATTTCTATGCCATATGCTGCCTCACCTAACATCTTACCGTTGTATAAGACCGTGTAGTTAATTCCTTGTTCCTTGGTGTACGTTTGTAGTTCAGCCTTCGTCTCATCACCAATCGCAATAATCTTAAGCTTCCCCATTTTCTCCTCTTGGATTAGGTTCAGCGCTGAAGCTTGCTGTACACATAACTCACATGCTGTGTTGAAGAAATAAACGAAGACCGTCTGGCCTTTAAAAGTTCCAAGGTATTGCTCTTCCCCATTTATATCCGGTGCTAAAAATTGCATCGGTGCCTTCCCTTCGAATTCCCTAATTTGGTCTTGATTAGACGGGGAAAATTTCTCGAATTCAACCTCGAAAACAGCATTTTCGCTGTCTGCTATTTGCCCAAACAGAGAAATAGAAAGTAGACAAAATAGATAGGTGATTGTTTTTTTCAAAATGTCAATTTGCGTGTTTGAAGTAATATTTCTGCAAAGGTAGCTAAATCAGGCATCGAATAATCAACGAAAGGGACAAATTCCGACGAAACCTTTTTCTCATCTGATAGTAGGATGGTCTTCATCCCTGCATTCTTGCCGAATTGCATATCCGTAAGACTGTCACCTATCATGATGGACTTCCTAAGGTTGATCGCCTTGAAGTCCTTTACAGCTTGAATAGCCATCCCAATCTCGGGCTTCCTACATTCTGCATGATCTGCAACTAGATGGGGACAATAATAGATTTCATCTATATATCCACCGTTAAGAGTAATTTCCTCTAGCATCAAGACATGAATTTTTCTAAGTTGCTTTTCAGTCATTAGTCCCTTACCGATCCCCTGCTGGTTGGTAGCAATAATGGTATACGAGAAGAAGCTATTGAAAATGGGAAGTGCATCCAAGGCTCCTGGAATGAAGGAGAATTCATCCCACGTCTTGACATAGGCATTGGGTAGGAGGGTATTAATCGTTCCATCCCGATCCAGAAACAACGTCCAAGTCTTGTCGATTTTTAGATCCATTTCGAAGGTCGAAGTTACGGAAGTTTTGAAAGCCCTGCTTGGGACCAAAGATTTGCTGCCATTATACTTAAATAAAGCACTTAAAAATGCCTCATATTACAAAAATTAATATTTTTGTGACTCAATTAAATGCTAGGCATGAAAATACACTTGATCTCAGGAGGATGCGGCTTCGTTGGAAAGAATATGGTGCGTAGATTATACAGCACAACTAATGACTACATCTTGTTTGTAGACAACTTACTGGTCGGCACACATCCTACAGATTGGCTCGCCGAGGCAAAGGTTGGAGAGAACAAGGACTTGGAAATCTTCGGAGATGGAAGATTGATGTTTTTGCAAGATGATTTTCGCTTCTTGCTTCGAAAAATGACTGACAATGATAGATACATCCAGGATACCTACGGCTTGGATTTTGAAAAGTTTTCTGACGTCTATCACTTTGCTGCCATTGTAGGCGGTCGTGCAATGATCGATGGTGATCCAATGGTTGTTGCCTTGGATTTAAGCATCGATGCTGAATTTTTCTACTGGATTTGCAAGCACAAGCCAGAAAGATCATTATACCCGAGTTCCAGTGCTGCCTATCCAGTGAGCAAGCAGACTGAGGAAGGTGCTATCGCTCTGTCAGAAACAGATATTGACTTTAATAACATGGGGCAACCTGATATGACATACGGATGGTCGAAACTTACCGGCGAATATCTTGCTAAGATTGCTGCAGAGTATTATGGTGTTCATATTACATGCATTCGACCCTTCTCCGGTTACGGGGAAGATCAGAATCTCACTTATCCTATTCCTGCAATTGCCCAGAGAGTTGCAAATAGGGAGGAACCAATGGAAGTTTGGGGAACTGGTAAACAGGGCAGAGATTTCGTCCACATAGATGATGTCCTTGACTGCATTGCTGTTGCAATGGAAAAAATTTCTGATGGGACTGCGATCAATATAGGTATGGGAAGACTTACCTCCTTTCTAGAGATTATAGATGTACTCACAGATATTGCTGGCTACAAACCGGAGGTGAAACAGTTATTAGACAAGCCCGTGGGTGTGCATTCACGTTACTGTAAAATGGACTGGGTGAAGGAGAATTTAGGTTGGGAAGCAAAGATTTCCATGGAAGAAGGTATGAAAAGAATGTACGATGCTGCAATGAAACGTAATGCTGAAAAGGCATGAAACGGATAGTTTGCTTTGGTCCTGGTCCCAAGTTCAAGGGAGGCATTTCTAACTATAACACTTCACTTGCCAAGGCCTTGGACAAGGTTGCAGGAGTAGAGGTTCATATCGTTTCCTGGACAAATCAATACCCTTCTATTGTTCCGAGAGAGTTCGTAGATAAAACAAGCAAGCTTGATTTTTTGGAGGGGACTGAAATTCAAGTGAAGTACCTTACGGATTATAACAAACCAGGTAGCTGGAAGAAAACAGCTGACTACATTCTAGATTTGAAACCTGACATCGTAGTTTTCCAGTGGGCGATTGCCATCCAAGGTTTACCGATGGGAAGGATTGCAAAGAGACTTAAGAAAAAAGGAAGTCTCGAGGTTATTTTTGACCTTCACTTTGTCATTCAGAAGGAGGCAAGCAGCCTTGACATGAGGTTCACAAAGATGGGAATTAGGCATGCAGACACCTATATTACCCATGCTTATAAGACCGTCAACGAGCTTAGAGAGCTATTTCCTTCAATGAAAATGGAAGTCAATGTGAGTGGTCTCAGGACGCCAAATATAGATACGAAGTCTGTGATCAAGTTGTACCATCCCATATATGACTTATTCGAACCAGATCCTAGCTTTGATACAAGCCTTTTCAAGAAAGAAAATAAGCTAGCTGACAAGACCTTCCTATTTTTTGGTTTTATCCGAAAGTACAAGGGCTTGCACCATGCTCTTCGGGCATTTAAGATCGTTGCAGAGCAAAGAAAGGATGTAAGCCTGATGGTCTGCGGGGAGTCATTCTGGAACACTTTAAGTAAGGATAAATTAAGCACCAAAATCAAGAACACCTTATTTGGAATTGCAAAAAAG
>CAZMYK010000044.1:0-13843 GCA_964570435.1 uncultured Saprospiraceae bacterium
TTTGATCGAGAAGCATCCTCATTTGGAAAAACAATAAGGGAGGTATCAGGAAAACAAGCGGAGCAAAAACTTCGGCAAAGTAGGGCACATTTAGTAGGGTTTTTGATTGCAAAAAGTACTCTTCTAAAAGCAGTAGGCTACAACAAAGAAGGACAAGTCCAAGGTATTGGAATTGCCACTTTCTGATCAAAATGTAGGCGCCCAGAAGCGAAAAGGCAATGCCTGCTATAGAGAATATTTCATTTGTCATAAACGGGGAAATCCAGATGCAGATAGTTGATTTTGTTCCACGTTGAATAGAACGAATTAACCCTTGCCTATGCTCCTATTTCTTTAAATTACGATCTTAACAAACTTCTAGCTCTATCTTGCTAAATCATAGAATGAAGCTTCTTATAACATGTGATACGTTACTTTTGTGGTTCTTGTCTAAGTCAGTAAGTAATCTTCTTTTTCTTGACCAGCTGATCTTTGCCTGTGATCCAAAGACTGCCTTCGATCATCTTCGATTCATGAATATGAGGTAGGTCGCTAGGTATGTAGGTCCAAGTGCTACCCCCATCAATTGTTTGGTATATAATTGCCTTCTGATTGCCTTCATCAAGTGATCCTCCAAGCAGAAGCCCTTCTAGCTCACTGAGAAAAACAATGTTTCTTATCATTGGTCTTTCGTAGCCGCTGTCTGGTAATATTGAGGAGGTCGTATCTATGGGACCTTTCTTTTCGAAAACGATTTGACCGTCATTATTCCTAGAAGTATTGGCAGTCGTCTGGGCATCGAAGTAGTAGGTCCCATTTACTTCGATGTTTTTCGGCTTGAGCTCACTGATAAAGGCATCTATAAATTCCGTCCTTTCTGACTTCTCAACAGCGGTCCAATCTTTGCCACCATTACTGGTGCGATAGAATAGTCTTTGGAAGGACTCGCGAAATCCGAGCTTTGGGTTTTCACAATATCCGCTGAGGAATCCTTCGTCTTTGTTCTTAAAATGCATGCCGTAGTAGGCAACAAAGTATCCATCAGGCTTTTGGTTTTTAGTAGTGTCATCCCGGTATCTTTCGGTAATACGTCTTTCAATGTTTGGGCTGATCTCAGTCCAGTTTGCTCCACCATCTTCCGTCTTGTACACATAACCGTAGTCACCACACAAGTAGCCGATATTTTCATTGATGAATTGAATTTGTTCAATGTATTCCGAGGTGAATTCCTGCGACTTTTTCCACGTGTTTCCTTGATCGTTGCTCTTATACATCTTCCCCTTTCCATAGTCTGTGGCCCATAAAAAGTTATTCTTGCCGTCCATTTTATGGATGGGTAGGTGGCTTTGTACAATTTCGACGTCCTCCCATTCATCGAGATTTCGTATCTCTACTTCCTGTGCGGTGCAGAAAGAAAAGAGGCAGCTTAAAGTGATAAATGCGAGCGATCGAAAAGAGATCATAATGAGGCTTTACTTTTGTTAGCGTGAGATTCCTAGTCATAACGTGGGAAGGAGGCAAATAGTGGTCGCAAACCTTTTAATATGACCACAATCTAAGTCCAATAAATCCAATGTTCCAAAGATACAAAGTGATTACGAGTGCCGCAATCGATGTTAGGATATAGTAGATCCGAAAACCAGTCTTATTGGGCAACTTAAAACAACGATATAATGAAATCGACATAAAAAGTACTGCAGAATATGAGCTACAATAGAACAAAATAGAAGAGAACTTGATGTCAGTTGCGGATTTCACGTCAGACATCGTGAGGCCGAATCCTACAAACATTAAAATAAGGCTGCAAGCAAATCCCAAAATGACAAGATGATTGCTTGAACTCTGTCTATCGGATCTAAGACGATTTCTAAGCAACCAGAATACACCAAAAACTGAAAAGGTGAATAGCAACAAGACGGAAATCAAAAGTCCGAAGAATAGGACCAGCCTTTTATTTCTAGATTCTCGTTCTGTGTAATTATCGTTAATCCAAAAGGCAGGTTTTCCCGAGGGTGAGTCAAGTAAAATCGTTGTAGGAGCACTTTCATCATTGATGAAAAATTTCCTGTCACCAGTATAGTAAAGGGTGTATCGAGGTTTTCCTAAGATTGTTTTTGCAAGCACTTTGTCTTCTTCGAAATCGAGTATTAGACCTGCAAGCATCCGATCTGTAAATGCCAGAAGATTACTTTTGGGACTTTTGAATTCGTAGAAGCCAGCATACCTATTTCGTAGTTCGTCAGGTATCGGCAGAATTGTGCGTTCTACTGCAACCTTTCCTTGATCATCAAAGAAGTTTTCCAGAATTTCATCGACTAGCGCATTGGCATCGGCATTTCTATTGATTGCTAATGCAACTCCTATATTGGCCTCTGGAGAATACAAGTACCGAGATGCATAGCCTTCTATTTCGCCACCATGACCATGAAATGTGAAACCTTTTTTGCAGATAGCATAATTACCTAGCCCATAGCCATGTTGCAAGCCATTCTTTGCAGCTAGGCTTGTTTTTGGATTTTCAATGCGATCGAAGTAGTCAACTTCGAAGAGGGTGGTATCTTTACTGAGCATGTGCATGAGGTAGCTTGCCATTTCTCCTGCATTGCTACAAAAATCGCCAGCTGGACTGCCATTTATCGTAGTGAAGGGAATTACGTTCAATTCCTTGCCGTCTCTTTTATATCCCTTTGCGAATGCTAGGTCTTTTGGTTCTTTGAAGTAGAACCCAGACGATTTCATCCCAAGTGGGAGGGTTATGTTTTTTTCAATGAACTTGTTGAAGGGTGACCCGCTTATTACCTCTATAAGATGACCTGCAAGAATATAGTTGGGGTTGGAATAGGCCTTCCTAGTTCCCGGTTGCCATCTGGCAAAAAGTGAATTCTTGTGGTCTTCAACCATCTGACGGATAGGCGGCAAATTCGTGTCCTTATTATTGCAGATTGCATGCAGGTGGAAGTCTTCGAAGCCTGTTGTATGTTCTAGTAAGTGAGCTACTCTTACAGGACTTTGATCCTCCCATTCATTAGTAAAAGGTATTTCATTGTCAATATGCCGTATCGGGCTGTCCAGGCCAAAAGGAGAATTATCAAGTGATTTTAGGAGTCCGAGTGCAGTAAAGGATTTAGAAATTGACCCTAGTCTGAATAAATGGTCAGATGTCACCTTTTCCTTTTTGTAAAGATCTGCGTATCCCAGACCACCTGCAAAAAGAACGGAGTCACTAGTCACTATGCACAGCATTGCTCCTGGTATACTTTTGTTATCCATGCTCTGCTCTAGCTCTTGAATTAAGGATTGGATTTTCGATTGGCCGCTAAGGAATGATGATGCACATAACAAAACGATGGCAAGTAGTTGGAGGTATCGTGATTCTTTCATTGGAAACAGCCTTGGTGCAAATGAATTCTTTAAATTTACGCTCTTTAAAAGTCGGATCAGACCAAATTAGACGAAGGCTATGTCTCAATCTACTAAGCAATTTCATATAGATTCATCGCCACTTCTATTGCTTACTAGCTAGACTATTTCCACGCCGTTCTTCCATACTCTCTTCTTATTCTTGATGTCTGCAATATTCTCATGCGGCTTACCTTCTACGAGGATGAAGCTCGCTTTGGACTTGGCTTCGAGTCTTTCAAATTCTTTAAGACCAAAGGCATCGTAAATCTTAGTACTGGCAGATTTCAGGACCTCAATATCCGGCAAGCCAGCCTCCTGAAGAAGAATTAGCTCCTCGAAAAATTGACTGGTATAGTCCATATTAAAGTTGGGAGAGTCCGTGCCTGCGAGTATCGGAATTCCAACTTCAACAAGCTTTTTAACTTCTTCCAATACCTCTTCCATGCTCAAGTAGTTGCTCTCTCGACCGATCTCTGAGGATCGTTGTATCAATTTTTCAATGACAGAGAGTGTGGGGATAATAAAGACTCCTTGATCCTTTAAGAATCGCAAGTCGGACGCACTGGCGAGCGATTTGTTTCTGTACCAAAGGTGGGCCAGGCCATCTATATTTTGATATACTGTGGATTTCGCATTATCTAAGTCAGAGGCATGAGCTATGGTAATTAGTCGGTTTTTATGGGCTTCTTGGATTACTTCTTTCAGCTTGCTACTGTCCAATCTGGACATCGAAAGTTCATGGGTAATCTTGATGTAGTCTGCTTTTTGTTCGAGTCTATCTTTGACAAATTGTCCAGGGGAAATAGAGTCATTGATGGTCGGAATTGAGAATCCGAACTGGGTTCCATGACCTCCAGGAGGTGTTGCTCCTACATTGGAAGAGTAGAATCTAGCATATTCCAAGGAATCATTGTAGCCTCGAAACCTGTTGGCTCGCTCGTCAGTACTGAACATGTCTAGCATCCCAAAGATTCCTGCAGAAAGGGCTTCTTTTAGGTTTTCAGAGCTTCGCACATGTACATGGGCATTGATCATTGGCGGAACGATGGTTTTACCACTTCCATCAATAATAGTCGAATTTTTGCCGTGTCTCTTGTTTTGGGAGATGTAGGCAATTCCCTCATTTGAAAAGGCAAAATCTACCTTGCTATGTACAATTTCACCATCAAAAACATCTACTGCCTTGATAACCGTATAATGCTTCTTTGAGCAAGCTGCTAGGCTTAGAAAGACAAGTAGTATTAGGAGGATATTTTGCATAAGTTTTAAGTATTCAAGGTGGCTAGATCCAATAGCTCGTTGTTATTTCTATTGGTATCCAAGTTCTAGGTCGTACAGCATTATTCGTGATGAAGTCGGTCTTTGACTCCTCATTAAGCTCTGGCGATTCAAATCTCATACCCATTGCTGCGTTGACGTCGAACCTGGATGTAATTGAGTACGTCAGTCCCCCCTTGAGGATACCTCCAATTCGAACATAGGAATTGTCCACAATCACCTGGTGCTGATTAAGGTTGCTTTCGAAACTACCTCGGTAGGTGGAAAACGAAGAATATGCTTCAATTTCTATGAAAGGTCGCACTTGTAATACCTCTTGTGTATGATAGGAGAATCCTAATTTGAGTCTTGTTTCAGTAAGCCTACCACGACCCTCATAGGCATATTCATAAGCAGGTTTGTGGTCTCTTACTCTTCTTCTACCGAAGTCTATCCCGACAAATGGTCTAAATTTATCCCTTATACTCCTTTTGTACACAAAACCATTGACCCACCTTGGCATGTAGACGTCATTAAGGGTTTCTGGTGCCACTTCAACCTTGAAGAAGCTTAAACGCAGTTCGTTTTTTAGCATTGTTTCCTGTCCCTGCACTTTTGAAAGAATGGAAATCAGTGCCAGCATAAGTAGTGGTCTCAGTATCATCAGTTGTATATTTTCTTTAAGCTGATTGATGATATGTCTGCGGCTCCGTCACTATCAAATCCGATGCTAGCAAGGTCAGTATTTAAGGTATCCAAGAAGAACTCTAAGTCTTCATTAATGAAGATCGCACAGAAGTCTTCATTTTCTCGGATGGTAAACTTGTTGCT
Source organism: uncultured Saprospiraceae bacterium (assembly GCA_964570435.1). Classification (GTDB taxonomy): domain Bacteria; phylum Bacteroidota; class Bacteroidia; order Chitinophagales; family Saprospiraceae; genus Portibacter. The sequence goes on from CAZMYK010000044.1 coordinate 5,470, forward strand.
CTTAGAAAAATCAATCTCTCCATGAAATTCCTGGTGAAGAACATAGTCCTTACTGTCTTCAATTATTCCAATTCTGACCAAGCTTCGCTCACCCAAGATGCTCATAAATGTTCCATTTTCCTTGCTTCCCCACTGGAAAAATACGTTTTCCTGAGGTTCATTTATTGCCATACTTGCTTCGATTTCAAAGTCCTCCACTTCTTCGGTAAGCTCAAATATGGTATCCGTAATCGATTGGATGGATACAAGTTCTTCGGTTTCCAAACCTTGTCCTTCACTGAAGTCAAAGTTCATTCTAGCCCAACTTGGTTCCACTGTAGAAGGATCGAAAAGTTCATCAATGTAGTAGGCCTTTCTGAAACCATAAAAGGCTGTAAGAACATGGGACTTATCATTGGGTATAGGGCTTCCTCGCATCATGGTTTTCCACATATCATTTTCGAGAAAGGCATTGTTGTGAGGTCTTGAAAGCTCGCAATGTCCCAACTCATGAAATACACGGGATGCCTTGTCATCATTTGTCCTCCTATCCCATCTTTCCCTATTGAAGGTAATATGATGCGATCCGTCATGGGCATTGCCAAAGGCGTGGCAAACGGCAGAGGCACCACTCGGAGTTGTCCCAAATTCCATCACTAAACCAGTGTCCGAAAAGTCTGCGAGATAGCCCCGATTTTCAGCTTCTTGTACAAATAGTTGTACATAGGGCTCAAACTCTTTGTCCACAGAAATACCTGAACTTAACTGTCGCTTAGTGCAGGAGAGGGTAAGAAAAACGAGGGCAATGCAGGTGCTACTTTTCATGAATCAAAATATAGTGAATATTGAGATAGTGATTCAATGGCAGGTAGGCAAGAAATTTCGACCAAGGGTGATATCCTCGAGACACAAGAGGGAAAGACAATTGAGTAGAAGACCACGGATTGATCAGACGGCTAACTTTTCATATTATAGTTAGGTAAATACTATAGTAGGCAAGCAAGGTTTGAAATTCAGAACTTTCCATGATGCAAAGCTAAGAAGCAATTGCGACCGCGGCACTAAATAGTGTGAATTCTTGTGGAGCTTTGGACAAGCAAAAAGACTTTTCCTGTGAAAATTCAACTTGCTTTGAGATTTTACGACGTATCAATTACCTGGGAAGGAAGTCCTAGAAATGCATTAGACTCTTGTTTTGTCCTGTGAGGCCATGCTTGCAAGATTGTACCAAGTCTAGTAGAAACCACGCTACGATATAACTATAGAAAACCATTCATGTGTAAGGTATAGGCAATGGCTAGCAATGCAGGTTTACGTCTAGACATTTTACCTTGCATATGGTAAGAATGGAGATTGTGTGAATTGTGTTAGTGAACTACTTAATCTCGATGACCACCTCTTTGGTCAAGTCGAAGGTTGCCTTTTTATATTTCGGTGGCAGAAAGAGAAAGCGTTTCTTGCCAGAAAAAGCAAAAGGTTCTTTAGGCATTTTGAACATATTTCGGTCCAAAATCCCATTACCATTTACATCATGCATAGCACCATAGGCATACTTGCCATCGACTGGCAAGGAGTATAATTGATATGTGGTTTCGTTCGAGCTGATAGTAACTGTGCCTCCGAAGGGTCCTTGTCTCCTATAATTCTGTTCTGAATCTGCAAGGAAGAAACGTACATTTCCAGAAGGGATTTTACTCTTGATAAGTACCGTGACGTCCATATGACCGCTTTCAAAAACTTCATCTATTTGTGACTTTTCGGGTGATAGCTGATGCGCATTAAGTTGTGTGTAGTCAAACTTAAGGGTGGGCTTAATCACTTTTTCGATTAGAGCTAAATTGGATTCGGCATCATAATTTTCCCAAGACACTTTACCTCCCTTTACTGTGCTCAGATCCTTGAAACTGGTATGCCCTCCATCAAAATCTAGTTCTGCTAGATCAATAGTGTTTACTACTTTCTGGCCGTAGGTTTTGAATTGGATTTCGCCGTGGCTGATATCATAGACAATGTTCCAATAAGACTTGTAAAACTCCTTGTCTTCAGAAACATGGCCGAGTAGTTCAAATGCGCTTTCTTCCGTAAAGTCCTTACTTGCCGATAGTTTAGACAAGTTGTTTTGTAGAGAACAATACCGGAGAGTGCTCGCTTTTTTCTGCGGGATGTAGACATCTGTCAATTTAGACTTGTTTCTATCGTAAAAGCTCTTACTTGCGCTATTGGAGGTATTTGTGATGGTTTGGATATTCCCTTCAGATTCATTTACCGCTAGTTGGCCATCAAGGTACTCGACCACGGCACTCTTCCCTGATTGATCTGCTATGAAGTAATGAATAGTAGCATAAACTGGATCGATTTCAAGTTTTTCTAAGTTGGCAATTACTCCTGCTACACTTTTGAAATTGTCTAATTGGTATTGGATCCATTCTAATTCTGAAATGATGCTTGCATCAACTAGATTTTCAGCATAATTGGTCTCTTTAAGCCACAGCATCTCTACTACCAGGCCAGCCTCATTCATCCCACCGTAGGGCAGCTCCTTCCCATTTTGGTTGAATGTAATTGAGCCGTACTTGGAAGTCCAACATGTATTTCTTCCATCATAGTCTAGGTAGGTACATTTCTTAGTATTTCGATTGTTCTTGATCAAGTAGCCTTCACCAGTATGCCAGTCGAAATTTTTTGCAACATAGACATTCCCGGCATCCACATACTTAAATGCAGAGCAGGGGTATGCGGAAATAGTTACCATAAGAAGAGAAAGTGAGAGGATGATTCTAATCATATCGAAGTCTATCTGAATTGATTCTTGAGTAAGGCCCTGTCTAGGCCGGCCAAGGTGCTAGTGAAAAGTAGTGAATTTATCTTGATTCAATGGAAGCCTTTCTATGAAAATTCGCAAACCGTGGATGAGCTTATACCATTTGCTGCTTTTTACCTTGACTAGCCTGTTGCCTGAATTGTGGAACGATGCTGCTTCATCCTAGCACCGCCAGGTAACAATACTTATCGGATTTTTTTGGAAAGTCGAGCTTGCCTTCTGTGTTAAAGCAAGCGAAGAGTGACAAAAGTAGGTGCCACCTTCTATTAAATAAGTAGTTTTTAACTATCATAGTGAAATGAAGAGAACAATTTTGTTCATTCTAGCATTGCTGCACTTGACCTGTGCACGTGAGTCTAGTGTAGATATTGTGAAGTATCACCGAATGACGAATTCCGCGGAGCTACTTATTTGTTCTGAGAACTATGAGCAGGCAGTTAGTGACTACCTGGAGGCCTTTGTATTAATTCAAAAGCCTTTTGGTCAAGATGTCTTTAATGCAGCCCTTGCAAGTCAATTATCAAATAGACCAGCTGACAGGGACAGACTTCTGCAGCTATTAGTCAATAATTCAGATGATCTAAGTAAGGTATACTCCACATTTGTGGGTAAGTATATTACGGAAGAGCTTTGGCAACAATTCTTGTCTAATAAAGAGATTGACTATGATCCTGCATTAAGGCTTGAATTTAAAAAGATTAAAGAAAGGGACCAGCTCTTTAGACCCATGTATGATACCTACGATGATACCATAAATGCCAATCGAATAATAAATTTAGATAGAATCCTGCAGCTTAGTGAAGACTCGGGATTCCCTTCCCAAGTTGAACTTGGGTATCCAGAATCTCTGCGAAGGCAAGATCATGACATCGTTCTTCATCATACTAGTCAACGAAGGAGTAGGGACAAAAGTATAACAGATCTGCAAGCGCTCCTAAGAGCAGCGGTGGATCAGGGGCGTACCGACCCCGAAAATGCGATATTCTATCTAAACATGCAGAACGACGCTGATAAGCGAAACTACGAGGTTTACTCGATTTGGCAGCACCGACATCCTGAATTACCAGACTCGCTGAACAATAAGATTTGGCTTCCAGATTTAACTCAAGATGACTTTGAAAAAGCTAATATGGTGCGAGAAGCTTGGAATGCTGACAAACTGCAAGACATCGCTATAAAATCATCCTATATAAGTAAAAGCAGCTTGCCCTTCATATTTACATCAGTAAGAAAGTCTATTGCTAATATGCCAAATGATCTTGGTCTTGAAGAGGCCATGGTTCAATATGAAGTCATGACGTCATTTAAAAAGCCTTACGAATAGAAGGCTGGGATCGACCCTCGAACAATCAACAGCAAGCTGCGTTCTAATCTTGCTGTAGCTTTTCTTAAGTCACTAAGATACTTCCCAACTGCTTCTACCAGCTCAAAAACAACATTGACAAGTATCAATCGACATCATCTTTAGAGGTCACCGAAGATACAATGCAGGTGAGTGTCAATCCGAATCCGTTTTATGATCAGACGACAGTCTATTTACATGGAAATCAAGAAGGAATAGTCAGATACGAGCTAGTAGATCTTAGAGGTGTGCTTATTAAAGAAGGAAGTTTTCAAGGTAATTATCTTACGATTCCAAGAAATGACCTAGTGAGTGGCATCTATTTTTTATCCCTAAGAACTAAATATGGTAGGAGCATACAGAGGCAAATTGTTGTATTGTAGTTTTACCTGTTTATCAGGTCCAAGGATTCTTAGGCTCTAGAAAATTGTACTTCGGAATGTAGTCTGGTTTTTTTCAGGATAATCACTTTCTAACAAATGTTATTTTTCTTCGGCTAAGGGTTGATGAAATTTGTAGCAACAAAAATCTAAAACTTTGAGTAAGGAAATTTCACTGGTAACAGGCGCAAACGGGCATTTGGGGAACAACTTAGTAAGACTATTGCTGTCCAAAAATAAAAATGTGCGAGCATCTGTTAGAAACATCAAGAAGCAAGAAGCGTTTGTAGGCTTAGACTGTGAGCTAGTCCAGGCAGATATTACAGACAGGGCTTCACTTAGAAAGGCCTTTAAGAATGTTAGCAAGCTATATGCGGTTGGTGCTAAGTTCAGTATGTGGGCCAAAAACCCTAAGGCTGAAATATATGATACCAATGTCCAAGGCACACAAAATGTCTTTGACATGGCTCATGAGTGCGGCATCGAGGATATCGTTTTTGTAAGTTCAGTGGCATCGCTTGATTTTACAAAACTACCCGCAAATGTCGATAATGGCTACAACAAGGATCGAAGAAATTGGTACTATAACTCTAAGAACGATTCTGATCAACTTGCGCTGAAATTAGGAAAGAAGTATGGGATTAGGACGGTATTGATTTTACCTTCTGCCATGGTGGGTTCTGAGGCTAGCAAGTTGAGCTACTCGAACAACCTCGTACTGCAAATCATAAAAGGAGAAATACCCATCGATACTAATATTACTCTGAACTGGATAGATGTGAAAGATGTGGCTGTTGGTGCATACAATGCAATGCAAAAGGGTAGAGATGGTGAACGTTACATCCTTGCAAATGAGGAACACACGTCTATGCAAGAAAGTGTGCGAATCGCTGCAGATGCCTTCCCAGAACTCAAACTTAGAATACCTAGGAAGGTACCTAAGTTCCTACTGTACTTTGTTGCAGGATTAATGGAGGTCGCGAGCAAATTAACTGGCAAGGAACCACTACTGCAAAGACAATATGTCGATATGTTCCATGGTTTAAAACAGGACTATGACATTTCAAAATCACGAAATGAAATAGGTTTTGACCCGAAACCATCTAGGCAGGCGCTGATTGAAGCAATAGAATACTTAAAGAATGACTGGCAACAGTAAAAACTTAGCATAATGAAATATTTAGCCTTAGTCGTGTTACTTCTTTTTTGCTTCAACGCAAAGGGACAAGGGATTCTTGGCACTTGGGAAAGTTACGATGACAAGACCAAGGAGAAGACTGCACTTATTGAAATTTATGAAGCCAAGGGTAGCTACTTAGCTAGAATACTCAAGGCTTACAATGCCGAGGACGATGCGAAATGCGAAAAATGTGAAGTTGAGAAAAAAGACCAAGCCATCGTTGGACTCACTATTATTGAAAGTCTTAAGAAAGAAGGTGAAGAGTATAGTGGAGGGACGATCCTTGACCCTGAAAGCGGAGACACTTACAACTGCTTCCTACAATTAGTCACAAAGGACAAGCTAAAAGTAAGAGGCTACATAGGCCTTTCGATTTTCGGCAGAACTCAATATTGGCTTAGACAAAAGTGAAATGAGGATGACAACGCGCACTAGTTCTTAAGATAGTCTGAGGTGACTTCCTCAAACAGGTCCAAAAATGATCAAGTTCTTTTGATGATTGATTATCTTATGTTTGTGAAAGGTTGATGTGTCTTATTTGTGATTAAGTAGATAGAAGAATGTCCAATGTTGACGTTAGAAATTGGATTTGGAGGATAACTTAACGGGTTCCTGTATTGTTGTAAAGGAAATCCCTTACCTTTAGTAGCCAAAGCCACAGTATTGAAGGATCAATTAGAAAACTACATCAGGTCTAGTATTTCGAACCCAATCGACGAAGAAATTTCTGATATATTGAATATTTTTCATGCACAAACCCTGCGAAAGGGTGAGTTTTTCAAACGCCAAGATCAGGTTTGTGATAAGTTAGGGTTTATTGTTGGAGGGAGTACAAGACATTACGGGATTAAAAAGAATGGCAATGAGGTTACAGGTAGGGTGTCCTTGAAAAATGACTTTGTTTCAGAGTGATTAATAATGCCATTGTCCTACTAGATAGGATAGAAATAGAACAAGAAGAATTTAAGCGATCATCCTACGACGCCATTGTCACAGCTGCCCAGCAGAGATTTAGACCGATCATACTTACAATTTTCACTACAGTACTTGGTCTTGTTCCATTGTATCTAGGAGGAGGCTTAATGTGGGAACCTATGGCAGTGTCGATAATGGTAGGATTGTTATTTGCTACTGTGATCACCCTATTGTTTGTTCCTGTACTGTACAAGTTGTTTTACAAAGTGCGAGTGCCTCGATAGCTTGAAGTCGACGAGGATTAAACTACTGCACAATTAAAAATGAAAGGGACTCAAAGAACTTGTTTTTAACAAAGCCAGAACACAATGATCTTTTCAAAAGGGTATTGCTCTAGTACAGAATGTATCTACTATGGCTGGCCAAGTGACCTCAAGCAGTCCTCCCAAAAGCTTTGCTTCATAGGCTAGTTTTTTTCTAAAGCAGTAAATCTAATATGCTTTCCTTTAGGTATATTTGACTGCTTACAAGATCTGAAAATTATACTAATTTTAGTGTAAAATGATCGAAGGTCATAAGAAAAGTAAATGAGGGACGCAGTACCAGGTGCAATCGTGGCTTTAAGGCTTAAGATTGCGGAACGTTATGGAGCCAAGACTGAAGCTATCCTTCAGGAAGTTGGCATCAATGGAGATCTTTATAATCCGAAAACCGCCATCAACACGAGGCAGGTCTTGGCTATGTGGCAACCGATCATTCGTCAAACAGGTCTGCCAAGTATCGGACTAGAATGCGGCCTGGAGGCCAAATTTCAGACGATGGGAATTCTTGGTTATGTGATTGTCAACTCTCCCAATGTTCTCTTGTCGCTTGAAAAATTTTGTGCGCATCAAAAGTTAGTGCTCCCCCTTCTCTACCAAAAGTTAATCATCGATCAGCATACGGTCAAACTTGCGGGATCTTTGACAGCTGAATGGCAAAGCGATTTCCAATACTCGATCGATTACATCCTAAGTTCTTGCTGGGCGATGATCAAAAATGGAACCTTAAACCAATTTAGTCCCATAGAGGTTGGATTTGTTTTTCCTGAACCAACGTATGCAGGTCGTTATCGGGAAGTTTTTGACACTGCGGAGGTCAAGTTTTCATGCGATGCGAACTACCTACTTTTTAGAAAGAATGACTTGGAGAGGTCGATTCCTCTTGCCGACGAAAATCTATATAAGCAATTTGACCGGATGCTTGATGCTGTCATGGAGTCTGAAAGCAGCGAAAAGCCATACACCTTAGTCACCAAAAGGATGATCTTAAACAAGCTCAAGGCCAGCATTCCTAAAATTAACGAGTTGGCACGAGAGCAGGCCTTGAGTGTAAGAGCACTGCAACAACATCTAAAATTGGAAGGCACTTCATATCGACAGATACTCCAATCTTCAAGAAAGGACTTGGCCATACACTACCTGTCGAATTCTAAACAAAGTATGGTGAATATCGCATTTCTCATAGGTTTTGCAGACCTAGCTAGCTTTTCCAAAAATTTCAAAAAATGGACCGGATTGTCTCCTACGGAATACAGGAATAAGGCTGCATAAGCCCTACATTTTCATTTTTGCGTAAATGCACAAATTATTTGCGCAAAACGCCAAACTCTTTCCTCCTCTAGTCCTGATCTTTGTATCAATCAGTTAATGCAAGATCAAAAATATGAGGTCTCTACTTTGGACAATTTTAGTGATGCTATCAATAAATTCTGGAGC
>CAZMYK010000045.1:0-13586 GCA_964570435.1 uncultured Saprospiraceae bacterium
TAGGACGAGATGAGCAAGGAAATGTCTACTTCCTACAAGGAGGAGTGCCTGGGGATACTGTCGATGCCATTATTAAAAGGAAAAAAAAGGGTGTGCCCTTTGGTGTGGTCACTGAAGTCAAAACTTTTTCTGAGCACAGAGTTAAGGCAAAATGTGAGCACTTTGGTGTTTGCGGAGGTTGCAAATGGCAGCATCTCGACTATGCAATCCAGATTGAGCAGAAAGAAAAGCAAGTGCGGGACGCGATCTCAAGAATCGCAAAGGTAGAACCTGTCACTTTTTACCCGATCTTGGGAAATGAAGAACTCTTTAATTACAGAAACAAGTTAGAATTTAGTTTTTCTAACAAGAGGTGGATTACAGAGGAAGAAGTCGCCTCAGGTGAGGTAATCGCACAGAGCAAGGCCTTAGGCTTTCATAGACCAGGAGTCTTTGATAAGATCGTAGATATCGACACCTGTCACCTGCAAATAGATGTCAGTAACCGAATCAGGAACTTTATTGGCTCATTCACTGCTGCTGAGGAATACTCCTACTACGATATTAAGGGGAATCATGGGTTTCTTCGTGAGTTAGTCGTTAGGACCAACCTTAAAGGAGAGGTTATGCTCATTCTAATATTTGGGAGAGAAGAGAAATCTAAAATAGCATCTATTACTGAAGCCGTCTTGAAAGAATTTCCAGAAATTGTAAGTCTTTTTCACATTCTTAATCCAAAGAATAACTCTTCTTTTTACGATCTCGAGCCTCTTCACATCTATGGGGATCCCTTCCTAAAGGAAAGTTTAGAAAACGTAGAATACAAGATCGGGCCCAAGTCTTTCTTCCAGACCAACACAAGGCAGGCGGAGAAGCTGTATAGCATAGCTCGAGATTTCGCGGATATTCACGCTGAAGACAATGTCTACGATCTTTATACAGGTCTAGGAAGTATCGCGCTATTCATTGCGAATCAATGCAAATCAGTGGTAGGAATCGAGGAGATTGAAGAAGCTATAGTGTGGGCTCGTGAAAATGCAAAACACAATCAAATAGAAAATTCTACCTTTTATGCGGGAGATGTTAAAGACCTCCTTACCGATCAATTTGTGGACAAACATGGAAAGGCAGACATTATCATCACTGACCCTCCCAGGATGGGAATGCACAAGGAGGTGGTCGAAATGTTCTTGAAACTGGAAAGCCCAAAGATCGTATATATCAGTTGTAACCCAGCAACTCAAGCAAGAGATATTGGATTACTCTCGGAAAAGTATACATTAGAGAAAATTCAAGCTGTAGACATGTTTCCACACACCCACCACGTGGAAAGTGTTGCCCTGCTAAAACTTAAGTGATATGGCTGAAGAAGCAGAAAAAATATTGCAACTAGAAAATGAGCTTAAGAAGTATCGAGATGTTCTTGAAAAGGCTCAAGATATCATTCTAAATAAGGAAGTTTCAAAGTACCCCATCTTTGTCTTCCACCAGCACGACGTAGAGGTTGGTATCCCGATAGTAGAAAAACAAAAATCAAAGGGGAATTGGAATATTAATGCTTCAAGCCTAGAAGAATTTAATTCTAAGTCTCTAATTCCAACTGAGAACATAGAAAAGTTTCAAGAGGCATACAAGGACACAGACACCCATGTCTGCCTTTTTGTAATAAGCGAACTCGGAGCTCAGTTCATATTCTTGGAGTTGTAGACCGCTCAATGGCCCCTCCCTGCTGCTGAAAATTATTGCTTCTTCGATCTCTCTTGCAATTATTCTTGCTGTCTGCCCAACCCTTTACTAAGTCCTTTCCGTCTTTCTTGGTATATGAATCTTCGCGAAAGATCAAATCAAGAAAAAATCTAAAGAAATAAAATTAGTAAATATGAAAACTTTGAAATTACTGTCCCTATTTGCCCTCATCGCAATTCTAGGACAATCTTGCCTAAGAGACACCTGTGATGCGACTCGAGAGTTCGTCAGATTCGACCCCGTCCTTATGACTGGTGAGGAACTTTCCTATGACATTAGAACACTAGATAATAGGGCCTTGGAAAATCCCGGTAAGATCTATTTCTACCAGAACTACCTATTTATCAATGAGAGGGGACAAGGAATTCACATCTACAATAATGAGAACCCTGAAAACCCTGAATTCGTCACCTTTTATAGCATTCCAGGAAACTTTGATATAGCCATTAAGAATACAACACTCTTTGCAGACAACCCGCTTTATCTTATGTCCATTGACATTTCAGATCTTCTGAATCCTCAGATTAAAAATCGGGAGAAAATTCAACCTGAAAATGATTGGTTATACGAGCACTTGAATCGCAGCCACGTGATTTACTACACTATGACTGATGTTGTTCAGAGTTTTGATTGTTCAGATCAGAACTTCGGTGATCAAATCTTCAGAAGAAATAACGCTGTCTTCTTCAATGCTGGGTTTGAAACTGATGCTAGTACTAATGTACTGTCCAATGGAGACGTTTCAAGTGGCAGTCAAGGTTCTGGTGTAGGAGGTTCTTTTGCGAGATTTACCATCTACCAAGACTACCTCTACACTGTCAATCATTCTTCCTTGAACATTTGGGACATAGACAATGAAATGACACCTGAAAGGACTTCCTCCAAGCAACTTGGATGGGGAATTGAAACCATCTTCCCTTACGAAGACAAGCTCTTCATCGGTAGTAATTCTGGCATGTTTATTTTCGATAATTCTACACCAAGCAACCCTGTACTAACGGCTGAATTCAGTCATGCAAGAGCTTGTGATCCTGTTGTTGTACAAGGAAATACGGCCTATGTAACATTAAGAGATGGAAACCAATGCAATGGCTTTGAAAACCAACTCGATGTGATAAATGTGGAAGATTTATACAATCCGAAATTGATCAAGTCATATGATATGAAGCATCCACACGGTTTGGCTGTAAGAGATAATAATCTCTTCATCTGCGAAGGGAAGTTTGGTCTGAAGGTCTTTGATGCAAGCGACAATGAAAAGATAACAAGAAACGTACTTGCCGACCTAGACCACATTAATGCCTACGATGTAATTTCGATCAGTCCAGACGTGCTTTTCTTAATCGGTAGCGATGGCTTTTTCCAATATAATGTGAAAGATGCCAAGCGACCTGAGCTAATCAGTTCTATTCTTGTTCAATAATATAAAGATCCTAAGTCATGTATAAATTAATAAAATTCGCAGCCCTTGTAATCTTCTTTTTTGCCTTTCAAAACCTTGATGCACAGGAAGGAAGGAATTACAAAGACAGGGTTTTTCTAAAGCAAGGAAGTGTTCTCGTTGGATCTATCTCTAACTATGTTCCTGGTGATTCAATAGTGCTAACATTAAACTCTGGACAACAAATTACGATTCAAGATCAACAAATAAAGAAAGTCGTAATGGCTCATTCCAAGGGTGGCTTACAGGTGGTACATTCTCCTATGAAGGTAAATAGACTATACCAAGAAACGGAATTCTCCTTCCTCGCGAATGCCAATGGAATGGGATATTCTGTGTCCTATGGCGTGCTCTACCAAAAAGATGACAGGATTGCTTTTGGAGGCGGTATTGGCCTGGATAACTACTATGCAGCAACTGCAAGAGAGATCTTTCCCTTATACGCCAATGCACGGTATAATCTATCAACAATAAATAGTGCACCATTTATTGGTTTGAAGTTAGGCTACGGTATAGCACCCAAGCGACCTTCTGAAAATATTATGGAAGCCAATGGTGGCTTAATGACTAATCCCTACTTTGGTATAAGACTAGGTTCTCAGGGGTTAATTATCAACCTTTTTGCAGGACTCAAGTTTCAAAAAGTTGACTATGTCATCGAAAATAATTGGGATAGCATACGTGAAGATATCTTCCACAGGCGCTTGCAAATAGGTATATCTGCAATGTTCTAAAGAAACATGATGTAGGATCTCATGTGAAATTGCATAATTATGTAATGCCGGGCTGATGTTATATCAGTCCGGTCTTTTTTTGCGTTAAACTAACGTTAAATTGCTCCTCTGATTCGACACAAAATACATATACTACGTTAATTTACAGTGCTTTATAGAATGTGTGTTGATTTAACACTTTGATAATTTGGAAACTTTTAGGGCACAAAAAAGTCTTTAGTAGACAAGAGTGAGAAAATTGTATTTTTGCATCGCTCTATTTTAGAATAGAAAAAGAAATTATTATGATGAAGAAATTAATGTTAATCGTAGGCCTGGTTTTTAGCATGGGAATGACCATGAATGCTCAGCGCATAGCAATCGTAGATGTAGGGTCTATCTTGGATGACATGACTGAATACAAGGTAGCTCAGCAAGAAGTAGACAAGATCGCCGCTGTATGGAGGCAAGAGATTGGAGTGGAGTATGATAAGATAAAGAGTCTTTATAATAAGTATCAAGCGGAGCAAGTCTTACTAAGCGACGAGCAAAAAGCCGGTAAGGAAAATGAAATCATGGAAGCTGAAAAAGTGGTGAGAGAAATGCAAAAACAAAAGTTTGGACCAGAAGGAGATCTGTTTAAGAAGAGGCAAGAACTCGTTCAGCCCATTCAAGAAAAAGTATATGCCTCGATAGAAGAGTTTGCTAGTGAAAGAGGCTATGATATTATCTTCGATAAAGGAGGTTCTGCAGGAATTTTGTTTACAAGTGACGAATACGATAAGACTACTGAAGTCAAAAGGAAATTAGGTTTAAAATAAAATATTATTTTTGCAGCCTAAATAAAATAATACTAACAATTTATATAGATTATGAAAAAGACTATCATTCTTGGAATAGTTTTTATGTTCGCTGGATTTATTGCTAATGCGCAAAAATTCGGTGTAGTAAACTCTCAAGAGATTATTCAGATGTTACCTGAGGTAAAAGAGGCTTCTGCGAATATAGAGACCTTCGGCGCTCAGTTACAGAAAAAGTATCAACAGATGATCACTTCTCTTCAGACTAAGTACCAAGATCTTGAAAAGAAGCAGGCCCAGGGTGAGATTTCTCCGAAGCAACTTGAAGAAGAAGCAAGAAAATTAAAAGAAGAAGAAGGCCTTCTTGCCCAATTCGAGCAATCAAGCCAGCAAAAAATAGCTGAGAAGCAGGGGACACTTATGAAACCTATTATGGACAAGATTACAGAAGCTATCAACGCTGTAGCAAAGGAAAATGGTTATACCTATATTTTCGATGGTAGTGTTGGCTTCGTACTTTACGCTGATGAAACCTCAGATGTATCAGATCTTGTAAAAGGAAAATTGGGACTTTAGTCCTAGCCTATTTGAGAACAAATAGACAATGCCCTGGATTTCTTCGTGAAATTCAGGGTTTTTTATTTATGGTAAATGCTTGAGTGATAATATTTCCCTTTTCTCGCGCAGAAAATAGTCTGTTTCAAAGCAAGCAAATTAGCTTAGATCAGCAAGCAATAATGGCTACAACCTCGGCTTAATACCCTATTTAATTCTTATAGACTTTCTCGTAATCCTTGTTGGTTACCCAACGTCCCCAGATTCTATTGTAGGCATGAACCTTCTTTGTATCTTCTTTACTTGTTGTTTCTAATTCATAACCCTTGTTCGCCCACTCGAAAATAGAACCATAGAGATTGTATACTTCGGCGAAGCCCAAGTCTTTGGCTTTCTCAGCTATTTTCTCACTCCTATAGCCAATTGAACAATAAAAAACAAGCTTCTTATCCTTATCGATAGCATTTATTAAACCCATCTCTGGATTTTCATAGCCCACATACATGGCCTTAGGAATATGACTAATATTATATTCATGCTTTTCCCTTGCATCTAGGATCACATAGTCATCCATGTTGGCATGTAGATCTTCTACACTTACTAGTGGAATTGTGAAGTCGATCGTTCGATCTATCATCTTCTTAAATTTCGCACTTTTCAACTGAATATCGGTACCCTTCTTCTGTTGTGCGGTGATGGTGCATGAAGAAACAAAAAGGGCTAGGGAAAGAAATAGTATTCGCTTCATAACTTAATCAATTTGTATAGGTCCTGGACCTACTTTGTCTTTAATAATTTGCCCATTAACAGTGAACTGTTTGAGGTCGCTCTCGATAAAAGCACTACAAGCCTCAGATTCATTGTCGGGATACAGCAGGTGGGCATTAGGACCCGCATCAAGACTGAGGTAAAGGTGTAGCCCTGTTTCCTTCCGAAATGCTCTAACCTTCTTTAGAATGGACAAGGTGTTAGGTTCCATCAGAACGTAAGACGGATTCGAAACCATCATCAGTGCATGAAGGCTCAATGCTTCTTGTTCAGCAATATGACCGAATCTTTCTAGATCTCCTCGCTTAAGGGCTTCTAATAGGTAGAACATCTGTCGACGTGCTTCATCATATCTAAGTTTAGCATAGGGGTTGGTGTCCATTAGCGCATGCCCAGCAGTAGAAGAAACTGACTTCTCCGATGAACTTACGATTAGTATATCATCATGTAAATTATGAAATATAGGATGAATCTGATCCTTAACTGGAATAGCATACTCATCTGAGGAGCCTTCTACGTCACCTGTCTTGCCCCAAACCGCCCAACTGTCAAATATAGACCTTGATGCACTACCACTTCCTAGCCTTGCCAGCATGGAAGCCTTTCTTTCGAAATCACTAATCTCATTAAGGGAATTAAAAAGAGTATCTTCTATACTGCAAAGGCATAAAGCGAAGGCGCTCATAGCGGAAGCTGAAGATGCAATTCCAGAGGAATGAGGAAACGTATTCTCGCTCGATATATCGAAATGAAGTTGTTCGATGAAGGGAACGTATGGTTTTATTGAAGCTAGATACTTCTGAATTCTTTCTTTGAACTTAGGGTTATCCGAGCCTTCAAATTGAAAATTTACTTCTATACCTCCATCGTAACTACCTCTTTGGCTATACTCCACAGTTGTTTTTGAAACTGCATTCGTAAGTGTCATGCTTATGGATGGATTCTTTGGTAATTGAATACCATGCTTCCCCCAGTACTTTATAATTGCTAGATTAGAAGGACTGTGCCAGGTTACCTTACCCTTAGCATTGCTGCTATTTTCCAGCCTCAATTCACTGTACTTATCCATTGCACAAACTTAAAGGAAAATCGGGGATCTCTTATTTGAAACTATAAGAAATATCAAAATCTTGAAGAAGCGCATCCATAATTGGGTCATCGCCTACAACGTAACCTCTCTTAAGGTTGTAGCCATATATCTTACTTAATTGGTGCCAATAACCTGCAGAAAAACCACCTTTAAGGTCTTTGAGTAAGCGATGCATATTAGTATCAAGTTCATTTTCTATCATCTTCACCAAAATCTGACCTTGAATTCTTGTCAATTTCTTTAGTGGGTCTGAAAATTCCTTTTTCAAATCTTTTTGAAGCTTTCTGATGTGCTTTTTACGTTTTCTTTTGTTCAGATTAGCAGTAGCTACTTCCATTTCCTTGAAAATCTTAATCGCTTCTCTAGCATAAGGATAGACCTTGTTAGCACATCTTCTGTAATATAAATACTTCTTGTACTCCTCTGCATTTTCAAAACTCCTTGGCGAAGTAATGCTTACATCTTCTAAGTCAGCCATAATCAATGTGTCACCATTGGTGATCAAGGCCGTCATCACCTGACCATTTATACTGACCTTCTTTTCCTCAGATACAGTCTGAGCATCTAAGTGGATGAAACATCCAGCAAGCAAAAAGATTAGTATGACTTTAGTTATTTTCATTTCTTTATCTAAAACGTGTTATTTCCTAGTTTCATATCTATGAACAGTATTTGTAAACATAAAATTCGCTTTTTTGGTTAAAAAATCTTTAATTCCGATGTCCAAATGACAAGAAGCTTTTAAATAAAGATGATATTTGAAAGATTTTTGGTCTGAAAACATGAAATTAATTCTATCTCTTCTACTAATAGCTATAGCTATACCTCTGCTGAGCCAAAAACAGCTTGAGAAGCTTCCTATTAGTATCAACACTTCCAAGTACGATGAGGTAGGACCCATTCTAAGTGTTGATAATTCTAGACTCTACTTCACACGCACAGGAGATCCAGACTTCATCAATATGATTACACGTCGGAAGGTCGAGAAGAACACCTTTAGGGCAAGGTTGGCAAGAATATTTTCGCAGATCTCAGGTGATCGAGTTGTTGATCCTGAGAAGTCATCCTTCAACCAAGATATTTTCTTTGCTAGGAGAATTGATGGTACTTATAAGAGGGTGGAGCATCCTGGATATCCTATCAACAATGCCTTTCCAAACAGTGTCTTGGCTACATTCGAAAAGGAAAATGCCCTAGTGGTAATCAATAGGTTTGACGAAGAAGGAGGAATTTCTAAAGGCTTCTCCAAGGTTAGAATCTTAGAAAATGGTGGTTTTTCATTCCCAGAAGGTATGGATGTATTTGACTTCGACAATCTAGGGAATGAGGTAAGTATGACTATGAGCAGGGATGCTGAGCAACTTTTCATCGCTATGCAGAAACCAGATAGTAAGGGTGAAACTGACATCTACCTAAGCATACGAGTGAAGAATAATGTATGGAGTAGACCGGTACCAATTAATAGTCCTATTAATACCATATTTCGAGAAACAGCTCCCTTTCTAAGTAGGGACAAGAAGAGATTGTACTTCGCCTCAAATCGGCCAGGATCTCAAGGTGGAATGGACATCTATGTCGCTGATCGTATGGACTATACTTACAAGAACTGGTCTGAACCGAGACTGCTTCCCGTTCCTATAAATACGGAATTTGATGAATCACAACCCTACTTAGATGCTACTGAGGACTACCTCTATTTTACTTCGAAAAGAGATGGAACTAGTGACATATGGAGGTACCACCTTACAGCGCCGAAAGTACTAGACAAGCCACTTACTATTACAATAAGGATTATTGACTCTGAAACGCTAAAGCCCGTTAGAGGTGAAATCTACTGGGGAAAAGCCCACATCATGGGATTCGACGGCTTCTTTAGAACTTATAATGGGCAATATGAAGTCACTTTGACTGAGAATGAACTCACTAAATTTAAGGTTCTTAAGCGTGGCTATATAGGAGATGAGACCGTCATTGACCCTTTTGAAATTGTTAGCGATGAGGTCACCAAATTTAATCTAGACCTCTATGTTCGAAGGGCTGACAAGGATCCAAAGAAGGTGGTAGAGTTGCCTGATCCATTTGGAAAGAAACGCAAGATCACTCTTAGGAATTTGTACTTCGAGCGATCTGAGTCTGAGGTACTTCCTAGGTCATTCACAGAACTCGGAAAGCTATTCCAAGTTATGAAGGATGTTCCTTCTTTGTACATCCGTGTGGAAGGTCATTCTGATAACATCGGTTCTAAAGAGCTTCTGCAACAATTATCTGAAGACAGAGCTAATGCCATTAAAGAATATTTGGTCAATAAGGGGATCAAGCCTGTTAGAATAGAAACCGTTGGCTTTGGTGACTTGTATCCTCTCAATGACAACGCCACCGAAGAGGAAAGAAAGCGGAACAGGCGGGTAGAAATCCAAGTTGTTGCAGAATGATTATATTTGCCGTCCGAATTCTATGAAGTACGTCGCTCACGTTATATCATTTGTCTTTCACCCGCTCATTATTATTTCTTACTTGCTACTCTTGTTGCTAGTAATTAATCCCTACTTGTTCTCTATTCAGAATCAGCGAGCCTTAGGCATTCTACTGATCTATGTTGTAATGCTAACTATTGTGATGCCTGGCCTAACAGTCCTGCTGATGCGTGCTATGGGTTTTGTAAACTCAATCCACCTTAAGGACAGAACTGAAAGAATCATTCCCCTGATTATAACAGGAGGATTCTACTTGTGGCTCTTTGTGAACATCTATCAGAATACAACGATACCGCTTGCCTTTAGCATATTTGTTTTGGGTTCCACTATAGGTCTATTTTTGACGTTTTTCCTGAGTTTGTTTACCAAGGTGAGTCTACATACAACAGGAGTCGGTGGCTTCTTCGTTGGAATTCTACTAATAAAGTACAACTTTAGTTATGATAGCTTTGGTCTGAATCTGGGCAACCTTGGCTCATATATGATCAGTACTGACGTGCTGGTTTTCTTAAGTCTTTTTATCGCCGGGGTGGTGGGAACATCTAGACTCTTGCTGCGTGCTCACAGTTTACATGAAGTTTGTATCGGCTACCTTATTGGAGTCATTTCACAATTAATAGCGTTTAGTTTTTTATTTACATAAAAGTATGATTGATCAGTTAAAAGAAAGTATACTAGAAGCCTGGGATAACAGGGAATTATTAAAAACTCCAGAAACTCAAGCAGCCATTAGAGGTATAATAGGCCAACTTGATAAGGGAGCGCTCAGAATCGCAGAACCTGTAGATGGAGAATGGGTCGTGCACGAATGGGTCAAGAAAGCTGTAGTCATGTACTTTCCTATTCAAAAAATGAAGACTATTGAGGTGGGACCTTTTGAATTTCACGATAAAATTCCTCTTAAGAGCTCTTATGCAAAAAAAGGTGTAAGAGTTGTTCCACACGCCATTGCTCGATTCGGATCTTTTATAGAAAAAGGTGCCATCCTTATGCCAAGCTACGTGAATATAGGAGCCCATGTAGGATCTGGAACCATGGTAGATACTTGGGCAACTGTTGGATCTTGTGCTCAGGTTGGAAGGAATGTACACCTTTCAGGAGGTGTCGGTCTAGGTGGAGTCCTAGAACCCTTACAAGCAACACCGACCATCATAGAAGACAATTGCTTCATAGGTTCCAGGTGCATTATTGTTGAAGGTGTTATAGTTCGGAAGGAGTCGGTCGTCGGAGCAGGTGTCACACTTACTAAGTCGACCCACATCATCGATGTTACTGGATCTGAACCAGTTACAACAAAGGGTGAAATACCAGAAAGGTCCGTAGTGATACCAGGCAGCTATAGTAAAGAATTTCCTTCTGGATCATTTAATGTTAATTGCGCCTTGATTATAGGAAAGAGAAAGCCATCGACTGATAAGAAAGTATCGCTAAATGATGCATTGAGGGAATATGATGTAGCTGTGTAGGTCTCCTTCTTTTGTATTACTTTTAGAAATCAATCTTATAAAGCTAGCTGCGCCAAGACCTTTGAATATTGAACCTAATCTTTCTTGCAAGGTCTTGCCTTAGTCTTTTAGAGTAGTAACTTAAGTAAAAGAAAATAAGCAATGGACGCTTTCAAAATCCAAGAGGACTTATTAAATCATATTCGTGACCGGCTTGGAGACCAAGAAAATTGGGTGGACCTTATCGCAGAAACCTTATCACTGTCCAAACCTGCTGTCTACAAGAGGCTAAATGGTACTACCTCTCTTTCTATTCAAGACCTTGCAATCCTGATGAAGCGCTTCGATCTAAGCTTCGACGCCCTGATTCATACAGATAAATTAACCGTTGACTTCCATCTTCCTACCAGTGGAGATACTGTAAAAAATTTCATTGAGTTTCTGGACCCCATTAAGCAATTTGTACTTTCCCTATCGTCCCTAACAGATCTTAGCATCTGGCATGCGACCAGTGAGTTGCACCTTTTCTACTATTTCTTAGACAAGGACCTCACTAACTTTAAGATGTTCCTACATGCTAAGACACTTTGGAACTTGGAAGGTTACGAGCACCAGAAGTTTTCAATGAATGACTTTCCTGGAAGCCACATTATTGCGGAAGAAACCGATGAAATATTGAAACACTATTTCAAGGCTCCTAATATTGAGTTGTGGAATGAAAATATTATGACGAACACGCTGAATCAGATAAAGTATTTCCTAATTAGTGGTTACTTCAAGAACCCCGAGGAGGCCCTAGTCTTGTGTGAAAAAATGAGGTCTCTCGTTCGCCACCTGTGTAAAATGGCTGAACATGGCAAGAAATTCTATCCTGGTGAAAATATAAGCAGTAGTGCTGGAAATTATGAATTGTATCATAATGAAGTTTCCTACACTAATAATATTATGCTGATCAACTCCCCAAAACACGCTCAGGTATTTACGACCTATAACAACCCTAATTTCATGCTATCTAGCAATGAAAAGCTAATCTCATACACTAAAACTTGGTTCGATAGAGTTAGAAAATTGTCTCAGCCAGTAAGTCTGAATGCACACCAATCCAGGATGTTGTTGTTCAATCAGATCGAAAAAAAAATAGACCTAGCAGTAATGGAGATTACGCACTTATTAGAAAGATTAACAATGTAATGATGATGAATAAATTTTTAGCTCTAGTCCTACTTGGACTACTTGTTTCTTGCACCGGTACTAAGAAAATTGTTGAAGCCCCTGTAGAATTCGAAGAAAGAATCTTAGATACAATGGTCGTCGTTGCACCTAAGATAACTGAGCCAGAACCAGAAATTGTTCTTGAGGTGTACCGGGCTTCGGAGAAAAGAATGCTGGACCTTCTACATACCAAATTAGAGCTTAGTTTTGACTGGGAAAAGCAACACGTCCTCGGTGTAGCTACCTTAACCTTCGATCCCTTATTTTATCCCATAAGTAGTGCAAGTTTCGATGCCGTAGGCTTTGACATTCATAGTGTGATTAATGCAAACACGGATCTTCCATTGGCCTATAAGTACGATGGGTATAAAATCATTATTGACTTAGATAAAACCTATATCAATGGAGAAGAAGCTAAGGTCATAATCGACTATACCGCTAAACCTGAAGAATTACCTGAAGGTGGTAGTGCAGCTATAACATCTGACAAGGGCCTTTTCTTTATCAATCCTCTTGGTGAAGATCCTGATAAGCCTATGCAGATCTGGACCCAAGGAGAGACTGAGAATAACTCTAGATGGTTTCCTACTATCGATAAGCCAAATGAAAGAACAACTCAGGAAATGTACCTCACTGTCCAAGATAGATTTAAGACCCTATCGAATGGTGTGCTCGTAAGTTCAAAGAAAAATAGTGATGGTAGCAGGACAGATTATTGGAACATGAAGCAACCCCATGCCCCCTACCTATTCATGATTACTGTAGGTGAGTTTGCCAAGGTAGATGATACATGGGAAGATATTCCGCTTTCATATTATGTTGAAGGTGAATACGAAAAGCATGCGAAGAAGATCTTCAACCACACTCCAGAAATGCTGACCTTCTTTTCGGAATATGTCGGAGTAAAATATCCCTGGGATAAGTATTCGCAAATTATTGTAAGAGACTATGTATCAGGTGCAATGGAGAATACTACTGCATCAATATATGGGGACTTTATCCAGAAAACTGAAAGAGAATTGATCGACGATAATAATGACTACATCGTTGCGCATGAAATGTTCCACCATTGGTTCGGAGACTATGTCACTTGTGAGTCTTGGTCTAACCTTACAATGAACGAAGGTTTTGCCAACTACAGTGAATACCTTTGGGAAGAACATAAGCGCGGAAAAGAAGCCGCTGACAACTTGAGGAGCAATGAAATGAGGAACTACCTGGGTTCTGCACAGAATCAAGGAACCCATGATCTGATTGATTTTCAATTCGACGACAAGGAAGACATGTTTGATGCTCACTCCTACAACAAGGGCGGTTTGGTCTTACATATGCTTCGAAATCATGTTGGTGATGAAGCCTTTAG
>CAZMYK010000046.1:0-13370 GCA_964570435.1 uncultured Saprospiraceae bacterium
ACCTAGTTAGGTATACGAAGCCTGAAGAGTAAGCCATTTCACAATTGCGTAGGTAGGATGAAGCGGTGTGACGAGCTTTTCATCCTACTGTTACCTATAGGCCATAGCTGATTAGCTCTCAGCCAGTATACATTTAGAGTATCGATGGCGTCAGCATCTGTTTTCGACGAAGAAGTTTATGATTAAGAGAAAAATTTATAGTTTTAGTCCTATCGTCAATAGAAAAGAAGCCTATGCGTCATACACATACTTGTCCTAAATGTCAATGCACTGAGATCTACGTAGCCAAAGGAAGAAAACACAACCAGCATGGCAACAAAATTATGGTGACCACCTTTAAACTTGTACCCTTAGATCACTACACCTGTTTAGAATGTGGATATACAGAAGAATGGGTTACGGATAAGAAGAGTCTAGAATTTCTCAGAAGGAAGGCGAAGAATCAAAGTCCTAGGCAGAACTACTCAGATTTTGTGTAACTTCGCATTAGAAAAACTGTTAATATCTTGCATAAATTTGCTCTTCTAATCACATGCCTTTGCATTTCCTTCCAAACTCGGGCTCAAGATCCTCAGATCGCTGCCATTAATAACTATGTCAATTTCAATAATGAGTGCGTCCATGGGATGCTTATAGTTCATCGTCTATTGGAAAACTTCAACCAAGAAGTGAACAAATTTGTTGACCTTGAGAGCCACCAGATCAACTTCTTTTCCAATAAAGACCTTCCCGAGAATATCTTTGCAGATCCTGAACATTGGTTTTATGAAAGGACACCCTACGAATGGTACGACTTAGTTTCTAAGCAAACAATGGATGAAAAGTGGAAGAGGTCGCTAGATGAATTGGCAGTGCAGATGAGGAAGAACGTAACTGATATTAATGCCATCCGTTTCGAAGCTGCAGAATTCATTGCGGACAATGACTTGAACGTACGCGAGAACCAAGAGCAGATCTATGCCATCTTGGAGAAGGGGGTGGACCTGTTTGAGGATTTCTACCTCCGACAAATCAGGCTACGGCAGCTGATTAAAAACTGCTCCATTGCACTAGGAATAGAAACGAAGCCATTCGAAAAGGTGCATGACCAGGCATATGAAATTCTAAGTAGCTTAAGGTATAAGAATGATAATGACTGGGTTTCTGAGTTAAGTATTTTGGAGAATACTGTTGCCAACGAAAGTGGAAGAGGCGAACAAAGGGAAAAGTTAGAAATGTTCCTTCAAGGAGCCCAAGAGTTTATTCAATCTGCTAGCGTTCCCGAAGAATACAAGTTGTATGGGAAGTACTATTATTTTCATAATTCTAAGTTATTGAATTATGTGAACCGCTATGGGAATGGGTATGTCAATGCTTACAATGAGAGCATGGACCCATCTAAGAGTATCAAATTAATGGAGGTCCCGCATTTCTACCAAGTGATCTATCCGAGCAAGTGGCTCGAGGACATTCCTCTAGTAAGTAACGACCCAGTGATTGCGGTCCTTCCTGCTGAGCTTAAGGAACGAACAATTACTGTAAGCGATCGAGTGATACTCGTCGATTCCGATGTAGTAGAACTCGAGATCTTCGATCACAAAATGATAGATGGAGACATTGTTTCTGTCAATTTCAATGGAGACTGGATCATGGAGGACTACAAGCTGAAGGGGAAGCCCTACCCATTGAAAATTCAATTAAACAAGGAAGGAAAGAACTATCTCTTGCTCCATGCTGTGAATCTGGGGCAGAAGCCACCTAATACCATGGCCATGCGGTATACTTTTCAAGGCAAGACCGAGACCGTTGTGCTAAGTTCGGATCTTGATGAAAGTGAGGTAATTGAGATTAGGATGCAAGACTGACTAGCCAGCCTCTTCTTAAAGAATAAAAAAAGGACAACCTGTGGTGGTTGTCCTTTATAAATATCTTGGTTTTGTTCTACTTAGCTAGTACGACCTTTCTCATAAGAGACGCTTCTCCAACTGTAACTCGCACCATATAGATGCCATTAGGCTGTTCTGAAAGATCAAAATTGATGCTTCTCTGTGCAGAAGCTAACTGCTGCACCGCAACTGAACGACCTGTTAGATCTAGCACTTGAAGATTAGCATTTTCAGCAATACCTAGCTTCATGCTAACATACAACTGCCCATTGGTAGGGTTGGGAGCGATGCTCAAGTCCTCTACTCCAGGAAGATTAGCCACTGAACTGATCATGATGTTCACAGAATCCATGGCAGTACAACCTACGTTGTCTGTCACTAAGACAGTATAGACACCTTCTTCAGACACCGTAATGGTTGCTCCAGTCTGAGCCTCAGCATCTGACCATAAGAAGGTATAGGGTGCAGTACCGCCCATTGCACTTACACCTGCTTGCCCAGCACCCAGGTCTTGAGCTTCGGCGACAAGATCAGAATTGAAGAAGGCTATTATGGCGCTGTCAGATATTTCACATGCACTTTCTGATGCCGAACTAGGATTTGTATAAACAAATGGTGTGATCTCCCACTCACCCGAAAGAGGCGGAAGAGAATTATCGCTTAGTATTCCGTTGATATCACTGTCAAAACTGGTGTTGGTGCTGGAATTGGTGATTGAAAAACCAACGCCATTCCCGCCTGTTCCTCCATCGCCAGGTCTGAATCCATATGCGAATCCACCACCTTCAGGGATTACTGCTCCTTCCACAGAAATGCTCACTGAGCTAGTATCACCACATATGACTACATCAGTTTCAGATACAATCATTCCAACAACGCAAGAATCTATTCCAGTACTAATACATGTTAGCATAGGGTTACCATTATCTGTGCTTAGATTATCGCCATCACCACAGAATCCATCTTCATTGATTACGATGATATAAAGGCCGCTTTCACTTGCGGTCCAAGTAATGGTACAAGAATCTGAGTCAGTACCAGAGGCATCAATATTTCCCGATGGAGAAATAACAGTAAAGTTGGGAGACCAAGTACCCGCTCCCGCACCGCTGCAAATATTGAAAGCGTATTCTACACCCTCAACAAAGTTGTCGATTTCATAAGCTTCGCCTGCAAACACCTCGAATCCCAATTCGAAAGTTTCACAACCATTTCCAGTGTCAGCCGGCGCGCCACCGAAGTTGGTATTGAAATTAGTATACCCACTGAAGGGTGATGGAAGATTCCAAGTTTGACAAATACTGGTGTCACATTCTGCATCAGTGATAATGGTTAATGCTGGTTGCCCATTATCGACTCCAGTATTAGCACCGGTTCCGCATGCCCCCATTTCATTAATTATGATCTGGTAGTCTCCACTTTCACTTGCGGTCCATGTTATTGTGCAACCATCCCCATCTCCAGCTCCGAATGCATCAACGGCACCACTTGGAGCAACGATTGCAAAGTCTGGAACCCAAGTACCAGCTCCATCTCCATTACAAATGTTGAAGGCATATTCATTGCCAGCCACAAAATTTCGTACGATGTACGATTCAGATGCAAAGATCTCAAAGACTAGTTCTTTGTATTGTGGACAACCACCTACTACGATTGGGGCCCTACCAAAATTGGTAAATCCAGGCTCGCCATCTGGCTCCAAGAAGGTTGTACATTGGGCCTCTATTGATGTAGAAGCAAGTAGGTAGGTAAGGAAAAATGTAAAAATAGATAAGTAAGTATTTCTTTTCATATTCAAAGTTGCAAGTAAGAGAATTGATAGCTCTAAGGTAAGTATTTTGATCAATTGAAAGGAACGGAGCTAAGAAACGGTACTTACCGGAGAAGACACTTGATGAAAGTAGCGTCCATAAATATTGACACTAATCTGATAGTCATCAGCTTAAGTCGAAAACTGAAAAGTCAACAATTGACAGGAAATCTTAGCTTACTTTCGGTGAACGCACTCACGCATACGCCCTAGCATCTACCTTTTCCATATAGTTCACAAAGGCCCTGTTTACAACCCTTATACCACCAGCTGTGGGGAAGTTCCCTGAAAAGTACCAATCCCCTGAATTATGGGGGCAGGCTTCATGCAACTTGTCGATGGTCTGGTAGATGATCTTAACTTCTGGCTTGATATCCGGAGGAGTAAGGATGTCACTTATCTTATCACTAACCATTTCATAAGGGAACTCATCGTATAGTGGCTTTACCTCATTCCTTAGTTGATCATCTGGGACATCGGCCATGGCAAGACATTTCTGATAAGTTTCATCAAGGAGGTGTTCCTTGCCATTTTCCTTCAAAAGCGCCACTAAGGCCCTAAAGGCAACAAAGTTCTTCATCTTTGACATGTCTATACCGTAGCAGTCCGGATAGCGTATTTGTGGAGCTGAAGAAACAATGACGATCTTCTTTGGCCTCAGACGGGCAAGAATTCTGAGAATAGAATTTTTTAAGGTCGTACCCCTTACGATGGAATCGTCAATAAGGACAATCGTATCTACCTCATTTTCGACGATCCCATAAGTCACATCATAGACGTGAGGTACCATAAGGCCCCGGCTATTGTCATCGGCAATGAAGGTTCTAAGTTTGGCATCCTTGATCGCTAGTTTCTCGAATCGTGGTCTGACAGATAGAATTTCTTCCAGCTTTTCAACATTTGGTGTTGGTCCTAACTCTTTGATTTGCTTAATCTTAAGAGTATTAAGCGCGTCTTCCATGCCATGCATCATTCCGAAAAAGGCCGATTCTGCGGTATTAGGAATAAAGGAGAAAATTGTATTCTTAAAGTCGTAGTTAATTTCCTTCAAGACCTTTTCGCAAAGCAACTCACCCAGTTTTTTTCTTTCAAGGTAGATGTCTCTATCTGTTCCCCTGCTGAAGTATATTCTTTCGAAGGAGCAAGCCTTTCTTTCAACTTGGTCCTTTATTAATTCCTCACTTATGCTGCCATTCTTTCTGATGATCAGTGCATGACCTCTTCTTAGTTCTTTGACCTCATCATACTGCACATCTATCGCAGTTTGAATAGCAGGACGTTCCGAAGCAACTACCGCTATTTCATCATCATGGTAGTAGTAGGCAGGTCTGATTCCTGCAGGATCTCTCACTACAAATGCATCACCATGACCAATCAATCCAGCCATTGTGTAGCCTCCGTCAAATTTTCGGAAGGCCCTTTGCAAAAATCTCTGTATGTCTAGGTGTTCTGAAATCAAGGTGTTGATTTCCTGATTATCATAGCCCTCTGGCTTAAACCAAGAATGTAGGCGTTGCACCTCATCGTCTAGGAAGTGCCCTATTTTTTCCATTACTGTAACAGTATCGGATTTCTCTTTTGGGTATTGACCAAGAGTGACGAGTTCTTGAAACAACTCTTCTACATTGGTAAGGTTGAAATTACCTGCTACCACTAAGTTTCTACTGATATAGTTATTCTGTCGTAAGAAGGGGTGACATGTTTCGATGGAGTTATCACCATGTGTTCCATATCTAAGATGTCCTAAAAGTAATTCACCTGTGTATGGCTTATTTTGCTTCAACCAGATAGGGTCTTGCATTTGTTCCGAACTAAGCCCATCGAAGTGTGAAAAAACCCCTTCGAACAAGTCCTTTAGGTAGGTGCCGGTATTCGTTCTTTTTCTGCTGATGTATCTGTGTCCTGGACCCATGTCTAGCTTTATGGTCGCTAGTCCAGCTCCATCTTGCCCACGGTTTCTTTGCTTCTGCATAAGCAGTTGCATTTTATCTAGACCGTATAGGGAAGTTCCGTACTTTTCTTTGTAGTATTCTAATGGTTTTAACAATCTGACGACAGCTAGGCCGCACTCGTGTTTGATTTGATCACTCATCAGGTTACATGATTAAGCATACAAAGTTAATTTAATATTAAGACTTTCTATAAAAAACAAAGCTTATTAAATATTTCTGTCAAAGCGCGACAAGCATGGCCAATGCCTCGTTATATAATCCTAGTATCGGATTGCAGTCATTGCGTAACAAGAAGATCCTTAGAGATATATGAAAATTGTATTAGTACTATCCTTTCTGTTTTTGGTCAATGGGCTTTGTGCCCAGATTATCAATTCACAAGCCTCCATCCTTCATGGCAAGAAGTACTTTGTTGATAACAATAGACTCAGCAAAAAGGAATTTATTAGAATGATATCGGAAGATCGCAAGGCTGGCGAATTGTACATCAAAAGTAGAAATGCCAAGAGAAAAGGTAGCCTACTGAATGTGGTGCAGATTATAGGTAGCCTTGCGTCGCTCTACCAGATTTCCCGGTGGAACTTACCCGCTGCATATAAGATTCTAGCCGGAACCTACTTACTAGGGCTTTCATCCTTGTACTTTACCGAAATATCGGAGAATAAATTTAGGGAGGCAATCTTAGAGTACAATCAAGGATTGCTCTCCTCGGTGGGTGAAAAATAAGTCATCGTAGAAATTGGGTGGCTCCCACCAAAGCTATTTTATTTGACATCTTTCAAGACAAATCCTTACCTTTAAGTCATGGCAATTTTCTCCTTTTTCAAAACCCAGAAACCCAAGCAATTTAATTTTAAGCCTCGTCACTATGATGAGCGGCAGGAGAGAATTGATGAGATCATGGAAAGAAATAAGACGGAGAACCGATCTGACCCAGAGGCTATGAAGTCCAGAATTCAAGCTGGATTTCAGACCAGAGGGGCCGTAGATCGAAGCTATGAATCGAAGATCCGAAGGAAGTCCAACAAAACCTTGGTAATAACAATGGTGGTCTTACTTCTCCTTTCTTTCTTACTTTTGAATACATATCTTCCAGATCTGATAAAACTGGTAGAGTAAAAAAATATAAATGGCTGATATAATTCAGCTTCTTCCTGATTCCATTGCTAACCAAATTGCTGCTGGTGAAGTCGTCCAACGACCAGCTTCAATAGTAAAGGAATTGCTGGAGAATGCTATAGATGCAGGTGCCACTGAAATCCAACTGATATTGAAAGATGCGGGAAAGACCCTCATTCAAGTCGTTGATAATGGCAAGGGAATGAGTGAAACTGATGCTAGAATGTGCTTTGAGAGGCATGCCACATCTAAAATCAGAACCACAGAAGATCTCTTTTCTATTAATACGATGGGATTTCGAGGGGAAGCCTTAGCATCCATTGCTGCTGTAGCTAAGGTAGACCTAATCACGAGGAAGCCGGATACAGACATAGCGATTAACGTCAGAGTCGAGGGGACGAAGGTTACAAGACAGGAGCCTTGTCAGGGCCCAGTAGGAACTAAGATATCTATCAAGAACCTCTTCTACAATGTTCCTGCACGAAGGAAATTCTTAAAATCTGATCCTACTGAATATAAGCATGCCTTAGATGAGTTTAATCGTATTGTACTTTCCTACCCTGCGATAAAATTTACCCTCTTCCACAACAATAATAGCATCATGAATCTACCTCAGGGAAACCTTAGGCAGCGGATTGTTAGTGTCATGGGAAAGGCGATGAATGAAAAATTAGTACCCGTGGAAGTGAAAACAGACAACTTGGTGCTTTCAGGTTTTATCGGCAAGCCAGATGCTGCAAAGAAGAGCCGAGGTGACCAGTACCTTTTCGTGAACAAACGATTTATTAAAAGCAACTACATTAATCATGCAATTAAATCAGCCTACGAGGATCTAATCGCATCAGACCATAACCCAGTTTACTTCCTTTTTTTAGAGATCGATCCTACACAGATCGATGTCAATGTGCATCCAACGAAGCAGGAGATTAAGTTCGAGGAAGAAAGACTTATATATAATTATATTAAGGTAGCGGTTAGGCATGCCCTAGGGCAGTACAATGTCACCCCAGTCTTAGACTTTTCAAAAGAGAATACCTTCGAGGGATCTAGGATGGAAAGAATGAAATCTCGAATGGATGAGGGGGGCTTTGGCCTACCTAAGAAGACAGACCTACAGCGGGACAACCTAAAAAATTGGGAGTCCATCTACGAAGGAATGATCACTGTAGAACCCTCGGAGGAGGGAGAACTACCGATGAGGGTGCCGAGTGGAATCCAAAGTGAGTCCTCCATTCTCCCTAGTGAAAACACAAGCAATCGGCCCTACCAAATCCATGGAAAGTATGTTATTAATCCCATTAAATCTGGCTTCTTGGTTATAGATCAAAAGCGAGCCATGGAGCGCATTTACTTCGAAGAATTTCTCGAAAGTGTCCAAAATCAAGAGGTTTTGGCTCAAAAGAAGTTATTTCCTAAGCCGATAGAGCTGTCTGCAGCAAAGGCTGAAACCATGAGGTTGATGAAGGACGACCTTGCGTGCATGGGAATGGAAATTGAGGAATTTGGAAAAGATTCCTTTATTATTCATGCCCTTCCCGCTGGAATGGAAAGTGAGGTGGATGAATCCATCCTGGTAGAGGAGTTAATAGTCCAATATGAAGGCAACATAGACCTTGATCTAGGAGTCTCTGAAAGTATAGCGGCCAGTCTAGCAAGTAAGAAAGCGATTCGAGGCGGCAATTCACTGAATGCTGAAGAAATGCAAAATTTAATCGACCGCCTTTTTGCTAGCGAGAATCCTTATACGAATGCGCAAGGCAACAAGACATTTATTACTATCGAAATAGATGAACTGAAAAAGCGTTTCAATAGTTAATGTAAGGTATGATGAATAATATTACGGATGTAGTGAAGAACCTCCTCATCCTGAATGTACTTATTTTCGCAGGAGTAAGCCTTACCGCTAATACCACTGGAATTGATGTTTCCGGTTATTTTAAACTTTACTCCCCACTTTCACCCTTGTTTAAGCCAGTTCAACTTGTTACCCACATGTTTATGCATGGAGGGATAACCCACCTACTCTTTAATATGTTGGGTCTTTTTTTCCTGGGACCATATGTGGAGCAGAAAATGGGATCAAAGCGATTCTTGCTTTTCTACTTTGTTTGTGGTTTTGGCTCAATGCTAGCGCACCTCGGAGCAGGCTACATAGAGTATATGCAAGTACAAGAGGTGGTAGGAAACTTAAGCACTGATCAGTTAGAGCGACTTATTACTACAGGACATTTCGGTGGAACCGGTCTGAGTCTAGGACAAGCTGAAGGCATAATGGGGGCCCTTGGGATCCCTGTCGTTGGTGCTTCTGGTGCCATCTACGGGGTCTTCTTAGCATTCGCAATGTTCTTCCCCAATATGAAACTAATGTTACTTTTTCCTCCCATACCCATTAAGGCCAAGTTCCTTGTTGCTGGACTAATAGCCATCGATCTATTCTCAGGAATTAGTGGCCAGCAGACAGGTATAGCACATTTTGCACACTTAGGAGGAGCACTTGCGGGTTTTATACTCGTTAGTATTTGGTACGGAAATCCATTTAAAAGATAAGACATGTTCGATTCGATTTTTCAGGATTTAAAAAACTACTTCAGGTCAGGAACAATGATCTCAAGAATTATCATCATTAATGGAGTGGTTTTCTTAGCCATTATCTTGACCAAGATTGTCCTCCTAGGCATTGGTGATGGTAGCATGATCGAATCATTCACTAAGTACATTTCGCTCAATGAAAGCATGGTTTTTAACTTTACCCATCCTTGGGTATTTGTGACCCACGCCTTTACACATTTTAGCTTTTTTCATATTTTATTTAATATGCTATGGCTATATTGGTTCGGTAGAATCTTGGGAGACCTACTAGGGGACAAACACATCTTGCCGATCTACATTCTGGGAATCATCGCTGGAATCGTCTTCTTTTGGATTTCCGCAAACTATGTTTTTCCAAATCCAGGACCTACAATCGCTTATGGAGCTTCTGCAGCAGTGATGGCTATCATAGTAGCAGCAGGATTTACGTCTCCCGATTATACGATAAGTTTGATATTTATAGGACCAGTTCGCATTAAGTATATCGTCTTAGTCCTTATTATACTAGACCTACTAGCGGTCTCTAATTTGAATAATACAGGTGGGCATCTGGCGCACCTTGGCGGAGCACTAATGGGTGGACTAGTGGTGACTGGACTTAGAAATGGATACGATCTTTCTACCCCAATAGATAGAATTATTAATAAAATCGTGAGTATCTTCGAACCATCTGAAAGAAGAAAACCTAAAAAGAGAAGCCCTCTTAAGGTAAGTTTCAAGGCGGATGAAAGACACGCTAGATCTGGAAGCAGAACGGATGACGCAGCAGAGCAGTATTCCAGCGCTGATCGCCTAGATGAAATTCTAGATAAGATCAAGCAGAAGGGCATGGCCAGTCTTAGTAAGGAAGAGAAAGACTTCCTTGAAAATCAGAGTAAAAACTAGAAGAACTAGCATTTGAAGAAAATTCGAAAGATATTCATTGTATTGAATGGTCTATGGGTGCTCCTTACCCTCCTTGCCTATCTGTCTCCATATGCAAGCCCAAAGCTGATGTGGCCACTTAGTGTAATTGCTGTTTTCTACCCTTGGCTCCTCTTTGGCAATGTCCTATTTATCTTATTCTGGTTGTTTAACAAGTTGAGATATACACTCATTTCTATCCTTACCATACTAATTGGATTGAACTACCTCCAGAGCTTCATAGGTTTCAACGGGACGGGCTATATGACTAGCCCAGATCAGTTAGAAGTGCTCAGCTACAACACTCAGAATTTGAATTACATCTACCGATCTAATAAGAATCAAAAAGAGCGAATTGCAAAATTCTTTGACTTCATGAAGCCACATAGGGATGTCGATTTCATCTGCACCCAAGAACTTGGACTGAGGTCCATCGAATTGTGGAACAAGAAGATGAAGTTCCCTCACAGCTTTGCTCCTGAGGATATTGGTCCTGTGATATTCAGTAAGCATCCAATCATAAACAAGGGCCAGATCCATTCTACAACTTCTACTACAAATTCTTGTATTTGGATTGATGTCAATGTCATGGGCGAAAATTATAGGGTCTATAACCTACATATGGAATCCAATAAGATTACAAGGACCGCAGAAAAAGTGATAGATGACCCTAATCTGCAGGACAGAGAAACATGGAGTGGGATCAAGTCTATCATAAAGCGCTACAAGGACAATGCTGCTGTGAGAATAGGCCATGCTGAGCGAATTAGAACCCACATGGTGGAAAGTCCTTACCCGATCATTCTGGCTGGAGACTTTAATGACGTCCCTCTTTCCTACTTATACCGCATCATTGGACATGGAATGAAGGACAGCTTCATGGAAAAGGGAAGGGGTGTCGGTACTACCTTTGCTGGCAAAATCCCAGCCCTCCGGATAGACTACATCCTAGCTGGAAAAGAATTCAAAGTCCTAGAGCACAAAATATTAAAGAAGGAATATTCAGACCACTACCCTGTCAAGGCTGTTTTTGATTTGATCGAAGACTAGGGACCCATTCCAAAGACTTTGGTTAGTATTGCCAAGTAACTTTATGTTGTGTTGCACATGTACAAAATGTAATTCTAAGTCTTGAAGTAGTGATTCAAAAGACAATTTATCAAGCTTGGTCCGGATGATCTTCAGCACTTTTCTTACTTTAGGAAAAAGATCCTGGAATTGATGAAGAGATACCTTTATGTTTTTGCGACTATGGTCGTTTTTGTCTCAAATCTAAGAGCCAATAATATTGATCTATCTAGATTCACCAAGGAAAAAGGTAGAGAATATGTGGAAGAAAATGTTGGCATTTCTCTATACAAATTTACGTCGAGCGAGATCATTCTTAAGTTAGATACCATTAGTGACTTAATAGATCTCTACGATATCGACTCGATGCTACCCATTTTTTACTACCAGAAAGCCTATGTCTTCGGGGAATATGAAAATAATATCCCACTTGCAATTGAGTATGCCAAGAAGTCATATGACGAGGCACTTAAGTTTCAGAACACTGATTGGGAAATCGATGCCCTCCTAAAAATGGTCGAACTATATGGAGAAAGCTATGACTTTGAAAGATCCTTCCAATATTCCCAATTGGCTAAGAAAAGAGCTGCTGAAACAAAAGATAGTCGTCGAATAGCTACTGTCAACATGACCCTTGCAAGCTCGCATGACAAGTATGATGAATATGCTTTAGAATTATATCGTGATGCATATAAAGTGGTAGGTCATATCAAACACAACAATGTTGTAATATTGCTCAACAACTTTGGGCGGGTATTTTTATTTATGGATGAGCCCCGACTAGATTCAGCAGAATTTTATCTCAGTAAGGCGCTTCTTTTAAAAAATGAAATCGGTGCGGCCTCACTTGGAAACGTTGAGTGCAATCTAGCTGAGGCCTATTTCGCAGGGGGGAAGTTTAATCTAGTAGAGGAAATCTGCAAGGAAGTATTGCGAAAGGACGAGGACAATCAAACCACAGTTGAGGCTTTTAATTGTCGCAGAATGCTGGCTAGATGTGCCTACGAAAGAGATGCGCATGAAGAGGCAGCTTCTTACATTTCTGAGGGCCTTGACTTAGCCACTACCTATCCCTTCTTACATCAATTGATTAAGAAGTTTACCAGCACAAGCAAAGAAGTAAGCGAGGATATGAATGACCTAAAGACTTATGCCTTACTTGATAGTTTGTACATGAATGCCTCAGATTCAATATATGCAATGGAAGAAAAGAAGCGTGTGTCAATTATTGAAGCAAAAATGCAATTGGAAGAAAAGCAAACGTTGATCAATCAGCACGAAAAGATTGCTGAAAGTCGTTTATGGTTAAGCCTAAGTTTATTTCTAGTCTTGCTCGCAATGGGGTTAGGGTTTTATAGATACCGCAGAATGCAAAAGAGCAATGATGAAAGGAGGATTAAAGAAATTGCAGAATTGAAGGTGAAAGCAGATGAGGTTTCGGAAGTGGGTCTAGAACAAAGAGCTAGTACTTCTTATGAAGAAAGACAGCAGGCCACAAATGTTATTTTTCTTAAAGAAAAGCAGAGCTTATTGAATCAGGTCGTGGAAAAAATAGGGAAGGTGAATTTAGAAGCACTACCAGAACAAGCAAGGACGTCTTTTCAGGAAATGGAACAACTTATAGGCGAGAACTTGAAGAACGAAGAGCAGTGGAATTCATTCTTAATGCACTTTGAGAGAATTCACCCTTCATACTTCACAAAGTTGAAGCAAACTTATCCTTCATTGAGCCAGGCAGATCGACGACTCATCGCCTACATGAAGATGGACCTTTCAAGCAAGGAGATTGCCAAGTTACTTGGAGTGAATCATAGTAGTATTAACAAGTCTCGATACCGGCTTCGCAAGAAGATGAACATTCCGAAAGACATCAAGCTTGATGTATTCCTACAAGGGCTGTAGTTTCTCACAACGACAATTGTTTTAATTCTCAATGGACAAGCGATGGACAGAGCTTGCCGTCCATTACCTATCTATTGTAAATCTAAATCTCTAGACTGATATTCGAGCCATTATTGTAAACCTTCTTAAATCAAGAATATGGCAAAATATACCTTACTTGTA
>CAZMYK010000047.1:0-13016 GCA_964570435.1 uncultured Saprospiraceae bacterium
TTTTAATTTCCAATTTGGTGGCGGCGGATTCTTATTGCTGGGGTCTAAATATATTTTGATGGGGCAAGGATATGGAAGCATTTATGATCGAGAATCTTCAGCTAGTAGTGCCTTGCAAGCAACCTACGGTGGAGGTGGAATTAACTTTGGTTATGCACTTATGAACAAAAGAACACTAGTCCTTTTCCCGACCATCGGGGTAGGTGGATCAGGTTATAATCTAGAAGTTGAGAATAGCGGAGACAGCGATATTCGATTTGGGAATGAAACTATTCTTCAAGATCAAGTATCTGAATTTCAGCTAGGAGGTGCCTATGTAGATCTCAATATGAACATCCATAAACTGTTTGACTTTAACAGCGAAGATGGGGAGGCAGGTGGAATTTCGGTAGGCTTTACACTTGGGTATCAATTTCCCACAGGAGAAAATCAATGGGGAAATGTCATTTCAAACAACGTAGTAGGGGGACTAGATCCCAATAACAAGGGAGCGTTTTACTTCAGATTGTTAGTCGGTGGAGGTGGATTTAAGATGTGAAACCTGTTAGTCTAGAGAAACTGCCAATAGAAAGTGACATGAAATTAGTGACCTTTTTGATCGACCTCAAGAATGTATAATGGATCAGAAATTTCTAACTTATCCATAGTTTTAGTAGTCTGCCGATTATCCTTCAGTTCATTGCGATTTCTTACTTTGTTGTTCAAGACAATATTTTGCTGATAAGAATTAAATCGGCAAGTACAGTAATATAGAGGAATAGCTTAAATTTTTCATGGATCAAGTTTGTTTTCTAGCGCACTCACCCTAGCCTCAATCGTATTTTGTTGTGACTTGAGTAGCAGGTTCTCCTGTCTTAAGTGATTAATTTCTTCCTTTAACTGGTGATTTTCTGCATCGAGTTCTTGGATGCCTTTGATAGCTATGAGTCCAAAGCCGCTGTAATTGACATGGTAAACATCTTGGCTTGAAAAGAACCTCACTAAGTCAGGGAAAATCGACCTCACTTCCTGCGCCATAAATCCAAGATGTTGTGGTTGTTTGTTGTTTTCACCTATGTAATTATACTTATGTAGTTGCAACATCTTGATCTTAGCAAGCATGGATCCAGCTGGTTTGATATTTGTTTTATATCTGCGATCTGATATATTGCCATATTCTCCATTAGGACCAATCGAAGCCGCTGCTATCAAGCCTGGCCATTTTGTGTTATGAAATAAAAGTACAGTATCTGATACTACCTGATTAAAATAGCTGTTGTCCGCTTCATTTTGAAGTCTGAAACCAAAACTTCCAGAAGTAAAAGACTCATAACCATGTTTGACGTGTAGACTCGTTTTAGCTGGAGAACTTGATTTTAAGTTGATACCTACGTTTCCGCCCTCGTTGTTAATCCAAAGTGGTGCTGTTGAACCGTTGTCACGCGCCATTATTTCATTGTTATCAATCACCACATTTGTACCATCTAATGAATTGGTCATAATGTATCCACCACCAGATGGTGATGCATCTGTCCCTCCATCTACTGTAAGTTTTATTGTGGGGTTACTTGTCCCCACTCCGAGATTTTCAGAAAAATATCCCTTGCCAAGAAAATAACCTGCCCAATTTTCACCTGAACCCGAACTTTGTCCATACACCGCATAGTTTGTTCCTGAACCAATTGCGCTAGCCCTAAGACCATAGTTAGATCCTGTACCACCAGTCGCTGTTGATACCACACCCTCATAGGTCCCGTTGCCAATTGAACTTACACTTCCCACTAGACCTCTTGATCCACCCTCGAAAATTCCGCCTGTACCAAATCCAGGAAGCGGCTTACTGATACCCGTAATTGCAACATCTTGCGTAGGTTCAGATCCTAGCACTTCAGCCAAAACTAGCGTTCCAAGAAAGTCTGATTGATCCCGTCGTATTGTAAGAGGAAAAGTTGTTCCTGGAATGTCTCCTAGAATTAAATCTTTTGAGAAATAACCCTTGCCATCAAAGTAGCCACCATAGTTTAGGCCTCCGTTCAGGGCTTCACCATATACTGCGTAGTTGATTCCGCTTCCGTTAGCACGAGAATGAATTCCATAATTAGTACCGTTACCACCATTTACCCTCGTTTCTATGCCAAAGTAGGAACCTGAGAATTGCGCCTCTACATCTGCAACCACACCTTTGTTTCCTCCCTGAAAAAAGCCACCTGTACCAAAATTATCTGAAGGTTTACAGATCGACCAGATTCCTATGTCATTTCTGGCTTGTGTTCCTAGTACCTTGGAGTAGATCAATGCGTTACTAAAGTTGGCTTGATCTTCTTCTATGTGAATGGGGAACATGGGGTCTGTGATGATACCTGCTCCAATATTTCCATTGTCCTTTATTGTGACTGTTTGTGCATATGCAGCTGAAAGGAAGAATAGCAATGATGTTGTTGTAATTATGTGTATGAAAGTTCTCATGCGATTATTTATTTTCTAGGATTGCTTCAAGTTTTCTCAGTCTTTTTTCGAAGCTTTTCTTTTCTTCTTTTAAGGCTTCCATTTCATCTTTCAGCTTTTGATTTTCTTCATGAAGCTCTTGGATGCCTTTGATTGCAATTACTCCGAATCCATCATAATCCATATGGTATTTGTCTAGATCCTTGTTATATGTAGTAAGCTGTGGGAAAATCGATTCAACCTCTTGGGCGAGGAATCCTAAGTAGTCTTTACTGCCAGTGTCCTTGACAAAGCTATATTGCTGTGGTCTAAGTAAAAGTATTTTGTTTAAGATGCTTGAGACATCCCTTAAATTCGTTTTCGACCTGGCATCAGAAACACTTGTGTAGGTTCCACTGACGGGAGAGAATTTCCCTACCTCTGTTCCATCAGTATCGAACAGTCTCAAATGACCTGTGGATTCTGTATTGATGGTCCAATGTTCTGTTAAAGAGAAGTTTTCGATTCTTAGTCCAATGCCGTCCTGTACTGATCCTACACCAAATCCAGGATCATCATGTCGTATATGGAGATTCGTTTTTGGAGCAGACGAAGTAAGGTTATTAATAGCCACAAATCCTCCTTCATTATTCAAATATAAAGGGGAAGGAGAGCCGTTATTTCTAGCCATTAATTCATTTCCATCCACAATAATGTTGCCTCCAGATTTATTGCCAATCATAAGCACGCCATCGGATGAAAGCGAAGCATCAGTAGTCGCTTGCAGTCTAAGTTTACCTTCACCGATATTGAGAGTGTCCACAAAAGTCTTTCCATCGAAGTATCCAGCCCAATTTTGAGTACCACTCATAGCTTTCGAATACACGCCATAATTTATACCTGAGCCTTCGGCACTTGCATAAATAGCATAGCTTAATCCAGTGCCGAACGCCTCTGCATAACTTCCATAATTGACTCCTGAACCACTACTTACGCCATAACTGCCATAATTATAGCCTTCGCCATTTAGTGCAGTAGCATAAACGCCATAGGAAAAACTAGTAACGGAAGAATTATCGGCTGAACCCCAGATGCCTATTCGTCCACCAGCGAATTTACCTCCTATGCCAATTCCAGGTTGTAGATTGTTTTGCCCGTAAACGGCATACTTTCCTGCACCGTTTGTACCTAATACTTCAGCACATATAAGATATTGATTGAAATCTGCTGCATCCTTTCTTACAGTCAAAGGGTAATCAACTTGGCTTGTACCAATTCCTAGGTTGTCCTCCAAAAACACGTCTCCACGAAAATATCCTGCCCAATTGTTCAATCCCCCACTCGCTTCTCCATACACTCCTAAGTTCGTGCCTCCTCCATTTGCAAGCCCTCTTAAGCCATAATTGGTGCCCATTCCCCCACTTGATTTGCCATACACTCCTGTATAGATCTTATCACTAATCGAATTACTGATTCCCTCTACCCCTATTTTGCCCCCTTCAAATTGCCCACCTATCCCATAACTATCAGCGGGTCTACTCTTTCCTTTAACAGCGATATCATCTACCTGCTCACTTCCATCCACCTCGGCATGAATAAGAGCATCGGAAAATAAACTTTGATTCATTTTTACGCTCAATGGGTAATCTACGAGACTAGTACCAATACCAAGTCGATCAGAAAAGTAACCGTTACCCTTGAAATAACCTGCCCAGTTTGTATTTCCTCCTGATGCCTCACCGTAAACTCCATAGTTGATTAAACTACCGGTTGACCTTCCAAAGACACCATAGCCAGTCCCTTGATTGGTGAAGTTTGTATTAAGTCCGAAGATCCCATACCCAATCATGCCAGTCTGCAGGTCAGAAACACTGCCCAATACACCAGTACTTGCACCTGTTCCACCAATTACTCCCGCATTAACGCCATATGTACTTATTGTTGACCCACTTCCATCCATCAACACATTGATGCCTGTACTTTTTCCGACCACATTAATTGCTCTTCCAGTATCTTCCTTATCATCGATATCCAGAGGATAATTAGCGCTAGTAGTTTTACCGATGGCCACTTTTCCTTCGTTATCTATTCTGACTTCTTGTGCATTTAGTGATATAAAGAAGAGGGAAAAAAGGGTGAATATAAGTGTCGTCTTCATATGTTAATTTTGGCTTTTTAATATTGACAATTAACATAGTCGTTTTTACTTCACATGTATATTGAGAATGTGTATCTCACGAGAAACAGATGATAACTCCCGTCAGTTAATCAAGCTTGACTGTTTTTTAATCTCAGGAATAAGAACGATCACTCGTGTGCCACTAGACCTTCCGTTTGAATCAATAATGTCCTCCACTTGGACATTTGCTTTTTCATTGTACAGCAGTTCGAAGGAGTCTAACCTCTGCCTTGTAATTTTCATTCCTAAGGACTTTTTGTCCTTCTTCACCATAAATCGCTTCGCCTTTTCCCTTCCTATTCCATCATCTTCTATTATTATTTTCAAGACTTCTTCAGAAGATCGAAGAATTGAAACCAGTAAATTTCCTTTTTCTTCCTTGTGCATCAAACCATGCCATATTGCATTTTCAACGTAGGGTTGCATAATCATAGGCGGAATTCTGATTTCTTCTATTTCGATTTTTTCATCAATACGGATTTCATAGTCAAATTTGTCATCAAACCTCAATTGTTCAAGTTCAAGGTAGATTTCAAGGATGGTGACTTCGTTTAGAAGTAAAACAAGATTTTCTGTTGAATTTTGGAGCACCAGCCTCATTAATTTGGAAAACTTGGCTAGGTAGTCAGTAGCATTTTCTACGTCATTAGAATGAATGTAGGCGTATATGGAGTTAAGTGAATTGAATATGAAGTGAGGATTCATTTGGGAGCGCAAGGCCTTCAATTCTGCTTCCAAAACACGACGTTCGTACTCTAACTTTAAGGAGGCTTTCTTCACCGACCTCTGGTTGAAATACTTAAAGATTGCAAGTAATAGTAAGACGAATGACAGCAAAAAGAGAAATATAGATCCAGGCTTAAGATAAAAGGGAACGGCAATTTCTAATAAGACTGATTCCCCTGATACCCATTCATTATTTCGATCCTTAGATTGAAATAAGAATTCATAGTGCCCTCCAAAAAGGTTGGTATACCTTGCAATTCTATTCTTGCTGGGAACAGACCAATCCTTGTCATAACCTGCTAACCTCCACCTGTATAAAGTTTGATCTGGATAGGGAGGGTTAATTAATTTGACAGAAAATTGAATCTCTTTCTGATTCTTACTTACATTAATCAATTCGCCATTCCTTATAGAGATGCCGTCATTGTTAACTTTGAATTCATCAATAGTTGGTTTAGAAACATGTCCAGTGTTGATAATCGGATCTACTGATCTTACTAAGGCCCTTTGGCCTGCTAGCCATAGTACACCATTATTATCTACAAAGCTCCTACGCACCCTGCCAACGCGCTGATGATCAAAATTTCGGAATGGTCTTAAGTCACCATGCACCCAGTCCAGGTATCCAAAATCAGTATAGGAACTGTACAGCACAGTGCTATCATCAAGGACAATGATACTTTGCATTTTGTGATGCCTTGTCACATCTTCGATATCTTTTTCAAAATACAGAAACGACTGCCATTTATTATCATCAATATCGTACGACATCAAACCACCAGAATATCCTCCAGCCATTAGAATTTTTCCTTCAATTCCGAAGTTCAAACTCACCATGGCGAGCTGTGTGCCCGGTTTAAATTGATCATGCCATAGTGGAGGATGGGGAATGTGCACAAATTGCTTAGTGGGAATATGAAATCTTTTCAAGCCCCAACCAGAACCAACCCAAAGGAAATTCGGGTCCTTATCATCGACCTTCAATTCGTAGATGCGATTACCACGATCATATCTATTCGGGTCCATAAAGAGCGAATCCTGATAATTGACAAATTCGCCAGTCTCCTTGTGAAGAAGGACAATGCCATTATTCGAACCGATCCATATTTCTTCCGAATTCTTTTCTAGGAAGCAGTGAATATAATTTCGTCGACCAAATATGTTCTCGCTCAGTCTATAATTCCTAAGAAAGTCTCCTTCTGGTGAAAACCTTGTGAGACCTTCGAAGAAACCAGCCCAGATGTGATCTTCACTATCAACATACAATGCAAGCATATCCGGCGAGAAAAGGCTGTTGCTGTCTGCCACTGAAAAGGTCAAATATTGGAATTCATATCCATCGAAAATTATGCCTCCACCCCCATGATTTGAAATCCACAAGTTTCCGTTTTGATCTTCCCCAATGTCGTACAATAGATCTGCGATCGCAATGTCTTTCTTGTCATAGTACTTAAAGTCAATATCTAGTGGGGTTTGTGAGCAGAGACCAAGCTTGAATGCACAAGTCAGCATGCCTATTAAGATACAATGATGGATCATTCGCTGATTCATCTGATATTTTTTAAGCTATTTAGCAGCGCTTCTTTCCTAGCTCTTGAGACATTGATGGTGTGATCATTTTCCATGACAATATAGCCACCATCACCTTTTACATACCTCCTTATCAAGTTGATATTGACAACATAGGAATGATGCACCCTCAAGAAACCAAGTCGAAAAAGTTGATTTTCAAAAGATTTTAGGGTCTTAGAAACCAGGATTTCCGATCCGTCTTTTAAGATAAAAATAGTGTAGTTACTGTCAGATTTAAGATACAAAATATCGTCTGGCGATAGCAATTCTAAGCCTGAAAGAGAGGGGATCACCACCTTGCGAATTCTACCTTCAAAAGTACTTACAGAGGTATCGATCCGCTCTTTGTTCTGGCTTTCTGTTATGATCTGGCATTGCTGAATCGCATCTAGGAGGTCGGCTTTTGCTATCGGCTTTAATAAGTAACTAATGGCGTGGGCCTTAAATGCACGGACGGCATATTGGTCATAGGCCGTTGTGAAAACGACTTTCCAAGGATAGTCATCGAAGATTTGAAGAAATTCGAAGCCGTTCACAAATGGCATCTCGATGTCGAGGAATAAGATATCAGCTTCTATCGAATTAATCTCTTTTAAGGCTTTGATCGGATCGGAAAAAGTCTGAACGACTTCTACATCTGTGTATTTTGAACACATCATAGTCAATGACTTGATGCAGTGTATTTCATCGTCCAGAATTATTGCTTTCATCTTTTTGTGAGTTATCGTCTAAGCCTAAGAAGACGTAATGTAATCTTAATTGGTAGCTGATGATTCGCATAACTTTCTTGCTCATTACAAGATAAGTAGATTCTTCTAGATATGACGGTGCAATGATTACTTCCCCTGAATTAAGTGACAACTCACAATGGGGTGGATATATAGAATGGATTTATGAGTCCTTGAAAAGGAAGTCTTCGCCTAAAATGAAAAGCTCCTAGCAATTCGAGTTAATTTGCTGACTTAGGATCGAGTTCTGAGAGGCTTACACTTATTTGACATGATATGTCAACAGTGGGAGGCTGCTGCTTCTAGCTTGCAGGTTTAATCCGTCGACAGTACCGACCCGATATAGCTACGATTCAATCTCGCAATATTCTCTAGTGATATTTCCTTTGGACATTCCACCTCGCATGCACCTACATTAGAGCACATTCCAAAACCTTCCTTGTCCATCTGAGCGACCATATTCTGCGTTCTCTTCTTATGCTCCACCTGTCCTTGCGGAAGTAAAGCCAAGTGAGATACCTTCGCCGAAGTAAATAACATTGCTGATCCATTGGGGCATGCGGCAACACAGGCACCGCAACCAATACACGTTGCTGCATCGAAGGCAGTGGATGCATCTTCTTTGTCAATCGGAATAGCATTTCCATCTTGCGCTTGTCCTGTATTCACAGAAATGTAGCCACCTGCTTGAATGATATTGTCAAATGAAGACCTATCCGTCACCAAGTCCTTGATGATGGGGAAGGCTGAAGACCTCCATGGTTCTACTACAATTGTATCTCCATCGCTATAAGCCCTCATGTGAAGCTGGCATACCGTAGTTCCCTTTTGGGGACCATGCGGCCGACCATCGATCACCATACTGCAAGTGCCACAGATTCCTTCTCGGCAGTCATGGGCAAAGGCAATAGGTTCTTTTTTCTGAGAGATCAGATCCTCGTTCAAGACATCAAACATTTCTAGGAAAGACATGTGCTCATCCGCTTCTACCTGATAAGTCTCTAGTTTCCCCTTTGCCTTACTGTCTTTCTGTCGCCAAACCTTCAATGTTAACTTCATAACTATGTTTTAATCGATGAATTTCTGTTTAATATTTATTCGCCACTATTTATACGACCTTGTCTTTAACTCCACATTTTCAAATTCTAGGTCTTCCTTATGAACTTCTGGGTTCCCTTCATTCCAAGACCATGCAGCAACATAAGTGTAGTCCTTGTCATTTCTTTGTGCCTCCCCTTCTGCTGATTGATATTCCTCTCTGAAGTGTCCGCCACAAGATTCATTTCGATCCAAGGCATCTAGGATCATCACTTCACCCATTTCCAAGAA
The DNA here is from genome assembly GCA_964570435.1 of uncultured Saprospiraceae bacterium. Taxonomy (GTDB): domain Bacteria; phylum Bacteroidota; class Bacteroidia; order Chitinophagales; family Saprospiraceae; genus Portibacter. The sequence goes on from CAZMYK010000047.1 coordinate 8,938, forward strand.
ATCAGCCACCCGCAGGGCCTTTTCTAATTCAGGATTATATTCATCTGCAGAACCTGGTACAAAAGCGTCGCTATAGAACTCTGCTCGCAAGTCTTGGGTCATCTTTCTTGCCTTCTTGAGGTCTTCAGCGTTTCTAGACATCCCGCAGTAATCCCACATGATCTTACCTAACCTCCTGTGAAAAGATTCCACAGACTGGTTGCCTTGGATAGCTAGCAACTGCGCAATTCGATCCTTCGTTTCCTTTTCTGCATCTTCGAACTCACTTCCCGTTGGGCTAATCTTAGGAGTTCTGATTTCGTCCGACAAGAACTGTCCGATCGTGTATGGAATCACAAAGTAACCATCAGCAAGACCTTGCATCAAAGCTGAAGCTCCAAGTCTATTCGCTCCATGGTCGGAAAAGTTGGCCTCACCCAAGGCGAATAAGCCAGGAACATTCGTCTGTAAGTTGTAATCTACCCAGATTCCTCCCATCGTATAATGAACTGCCGGGAATATTTTCATTGGAACCTTATATGGATTCTCTCCAGTTATTTTCTCGTACATCTGGAAGAGGTTTCCGTACTTTGCTTTTACTACTGCTTCTCCTAGCTCTTTGATTTTGGCATCGTTAGGATTGTGCATTCCTTGAGTGTGTGCCTCAGACTTTCCATATCGCTGAATCGCATCTGCAAAATCAAGGTAGACTGCAAGACCTGATTTATTGACTCCGAACCCTTCATCACAGGCAGTCTTAGCCGCTCTTGATGCTACATCTCTAGGCACTAGATTTCCAAAGGCTGGATATCTCCTTTCCAAATAGTAGTCTCTATCTTCCTCAGCAATATCGTTTCCGTTCATCTTTCCATCCCTGATGGCTTGAACATCTTCTTTCTTTTTAGGAACCCAAACTCGACCATCATTTCTTAATGATTCGGACATGAGCGTTAGTTTCGACTGGTATTCTCCTGAAACAGGGATACAAGTTGGGTGAATTTGCGTAAAACAAGGATTGGCCATCAAGGCGCCCTTCTTTACCGTCCTCCATGCAGCTGTAACGTTAGACTGCATTGCATTCGTAGAAAGGTAGAATACATTTCCATATCCACCCGTCGCAATTACAACGGCATGTGCGGCAAAGCGCTTGATTTCTCCTGTCAATAAGTTTCTAACTATGATGCCTCTTGCCTTACCATCAATCTTCACCAGATTCAGCATCTCGTGCCGATTGTACATCTCAACATTTCCAAGGGCAATCTGCCTTGATAAGGCTTGGTAAGCACCCAAGAGCAATTGCTGACCAGTCTGACCTCTTGCATAGAAGGTCCTCGAAACCTGCACCCCACCAAAAGACCTATTGGCCAGTAGCCCACCATACTCTCTAGCAAATGGTACTCCTTGAGCAACACATTGATCGATGATGTTCCGGCTGACCTCGGCTAGCCTATGTACATTCCCTTCACGAGATCTGTAATCGCCACCCTTTATCGTATCGTAGAACAATCGGTAGACGCTGTCTCCATCATTCTGGTAGTTCTTGGCAGCATTAATTCCTCCCTGTGCAGCAATACTGTGCGCTCTTCTAGGGCTATCGTGGAAGGTGAAACACTTCACATTATAACCGAGTTCTCCCATCGATGCAGCAGCGGCAGCTCCAGCAAGACCAGTTCCCACAACAATGACATCTATCCGCCTCTTATTGTTAGGGGCGACAAGGTTCATTTTTGACTTGTACTCCGTCCACTTATCTGCTAAAGGACCTTCAGGTACGTTTCCATGTAACTTCATAACAGTGAATTTGATCTTTTAAAACAAATAAATATTGAGGTAATGTAATGCTGGAATTATTGCAAATCCAAGGGGTATAAGAATCGCAATGACCTTTCCTAGACCTTGGATGATCGGTGTATACTTTTTGTGATTTAAACCTAGGGTCTGAAAGGCGCTCTGAAAGCCATGCCACAAGTGGAAGGCTAAAACCAACTGACCAATCAGGTAGGAAGCTACTAGTAACGGATTGTCAAATGCCACAGAAACTCTGGTAAATAGATCTTTCACCTCATGTCCTAGTGATGCAGATGTCACCATATCTAATTGTCCAAGTTTCATCTTTAACCAAAAGTCACCCATGTGGATGAACATAAAAGCAAGAATCAATGTACCAAGTAAGGCCATGTTTTTGGAAGAAAAACTTCCATTGGCTGATGTCTTCACAGCATACTTGCTGCCCTTGGCCTTTTTGTTCTTAAAGTAGAGTAAGATTCCTACTATTGCATGCAGTATGATAAAAATGTAGTTTCCAATTGAAATGGCCTTAATCAATGGATTATGGGTCATGATATAAGCATAGGCGTTAAAGGATTCTCCCCCATCATCTGCTAATAATTGTAGGTTACCAGCCAGATGGACGACAAGAAAGAGAACCAAGAAAAGGCCAGTAAGACTCATTACGAGTTTCCTACCTATGCTTGATGTTAAGAAATTTATGATCCAATTCATTATATATATGTTAAGGTCGCTACAAATGTAATTTTTACAGCAAGATTTTACTTTGAGCTAGCAAACTAAAGATATTATTTAGAACAAGTCTAATTTGTTTTTAAAAATTTAAATACCTTTGCATTGTACATGAACAAAAACAGACCAAGCTTTAGTCAGTTTCTTGACTTTTTTCCTACCATAGAACTTCCCGTAAATTTGACCGATGAAAGCCTAATGGTTTTCAGCAAGGAGAATAAGGCACTACCTCCAGCCTTTGTGCAAGAGTATATCTTGGCACATGATCAGAAGGAGGGAGATGAATTTACGGAGTATGTTCCATGCTTCCAAATCCCCAATACGGAGAACTTCTTCGGAGTGGTCTATTGGAAGGCACAGTTATTAACCTATGAGTATCACCTGATCACCTTTGGGAAGGATGGTGAGTTTATAACTGGTAAGGTTGTAGGAGGAACGCTAAGCAATGGGAATACTGTGATTAAGACAGTGGCAAGTATTGATGAGGACTGGATCATACATATGGTCAGCGGGGAGGATGATGTTAGAAATCCTAACTATCGTCCAGAGGATTCTAAAGCCTATACCATGGAGTTATTATCCACAGGTGATATTATTTTTTCTTTAAGTGATGAAGAATTAAGTATCTAGGGTATCGGTAAATATTTCAATTCGGAAGGATTATCCCATTTATCCAAAAGCTCACCTTACTCATAAGCATCGAACGAATCGGGTCATTGAGATCTGGATCCACTATCGGTGAAAGGGCGACTTCACTAACTAAGGGTTCTGTTATTAATTAACATTTAATCTAATATATAAATGGTTAAAAAGAAAAGAATTAAGGGCCAAAAACTAAAAAGACGGCAATTAAGAAATTACATTTTAAAGACACTTTCAAGTGATCCTAAAAGTAGATTTACAGCTAAACAAGTCATCAAAAAACTTAAGATTGCTAATCATTCTGATTCAGTAGCAATGACGATGAATGAATTAGCGAATGAAGGCCTTGTCATCAAGGCCAAGGAAGGGAGATTTAGAATCAATCCTGACAATAAACCACGATCGAAGCAAGATTCTTCTTATAAGGGAGCTTCTAAGACTAGAAAGACTGATGTTCAAATGACGGGTCTAGTAGATATGACCAAGTCCGGTTCAGCTTACATTCTTGTAGAAGGCAAGGCACAAGATATTTTTGTGAATGCTAGAAATCTAAATGGGGCCATGAATGGAGACAAGGTTTTGATCAATTCTTGGACCGCCCGTGGAAGAAGGAAGCCAGAAGGTTCTGTCCTTAAGGTGATCGAAAGGTCCTCTAGCCACTTCCTAGGTACCATTAGGATGTTTAAGAATCAGGCCCTCTTGATGGTGGATAATGCCTTCAATAATATTGATATCCGGATCCCGTTCAGGAACTTGAATGGAGCGGATGATGGAGACAAGGCTATAGCAAAAATCATTGACTGGGGTAAGCCAGGACAAGACCAATTCTTAGTCGGCAAGGTAGAGACGAATCTCGGAAAGGCGGATTCGAATGATGTCGAAATGAATGCCATTCTGATCAACAATGGATTCAATATTTCTTTTCCGGAAGAAGTCGT
>CAZMYK010000048.1:0-3437 GCA_964570435.1 uncultured Saprospiraceae bacterium
ATAATGCAAGCGAATATCCCCAGGGCAATTGAAGTTGCTGATCGCATAGAGATACGAATTGATTTCCGTAACCTCGCCCACAATTTCGCTCCGTAATTATAGCCCGCAATAGGCATGAATCCTTGGGTGATACCAATGACAGGAAAATTTGCAAACATCATCATCCGACTGATTACTCCATATGTTGACAAGGCAAGAGCTCCTCCAGTATTGTACAGAGCATTGTTGAGCACAATCGAAAGCACACTAATTGTCCCCTGCCTCGCCAAGGTAACTGAGCCTATGGCAGCGATCTCACGGATAATGGACAAGTCTGGCATCATGCACTCTAGGCTAATTCTCAATTCCGAATTACCAAAGATGAAAAACCAGACTGTAAATAAGGCACTGCAAACGTAGCCTATTAGTGTAGCGTAAGCCGCTCCTTCCATACCCCAATCAAGAACTCCTATAAAGATTGGGTCGAGGATTAAATTTACGACCGCCGGCACAATCAAAGTGAACATAGCAATATTGGGGTATCCTTCAGCCCTAATTACATTATTCGCCATCATCGCCCACGCTAAGAAGGGTACTCCGTACAAGACAATCAAAAAGTAGTCGCGTGCTGGTTCTAGGACCTCACCCTTACCTCCGAAGGCCTTTAAGATTGGCTCTTGAAAAATAAAACCAAGGACCATAAAAGCGGTGGCTAGCAATAGAGTTAACATGACTTGATTTCCAAAGGTCTTGGATGCCTTTGCCTCCTCATCATTCCCCAAAGCTCTAGACAGAACTGAGGCTCCCCCAATTCCCACGGCCATTCCAAAACTACTGATCAAGAAGGTAATCGGAAACACAACCGTAATGGCTGCAATTCCATTAGATCCTACCCACCTACCGATGAATATAGTATCCACAATCCCGTAGATGGACATGATAAGAATCCCTATCGAGGCGGGAATTGCTTGTTTTCGCAAAAGACTAGTGATAGATTCTGAACCGAAGGCTGCTGACCTATTCATCTTATTCTCCAATGGCGATTGTTTACGTTACAAATGTACTAGAAGGCATAAGGAAGCAGATTTGTTTTAATTCTGGTACATTAATATATCAGCGTGCATTTCCCTTAGACAGAATTCATAGCCCCTTTGATATATTTCGTCCATCTTTTTCTGATCAAAGTAGCCAAATTCCTGCAATGGATGCTCAGCAGTATAGTCTGTGTATGCGAACTTTAGTTTTGCTGCAGAATACATCAATAGTTCGTTAGATCTAGCGCTAATCTTTAGCTTTGAATTAACACTTTTTCTATCCACTGGGCCGGGGCTACCAAGGAAACTCCCCAAAATCCTTGCACACTGTCCCTGCAGAGGTTCTACAGGAAAATTGTCCAAAACTCCGCCGTCCACATGGAGAGAACCATCTATTTCTATAGGAGCGAAAACAAAGGGGATGGCACAAGAGGCAAGAAGGGGACTGATTAAATCTCCACTAGAAAAATATTCAACTTCACCCTGTTCAATATTGGTAGTAGCAATAATGAGAGGGATTTCAAGCTCCTCGAAGGTAGCAGGAAGAAAATCTCGAAATACCTCTTGGTATTTTGCAGTATTAAATATTCCAGGTGTCAATGGATTAATTGAGTTATATCGAAAGAGAGGTGTCTCCCGGAAAAACTTCATCATTTCATCAGGTGACTTTCCGGCGGCATAAAAGGCTCCCACCATCGCTCCAGCACTTGAGCCTGATACAATATTCGCCTGCATTTCCAATTCTCCTAGTCTTTTCAGAAATCCGACATGCGCTGCCCCTCGAACGCTACCGCCTGACAAGACTATTCCTAGAGGATACTTCATAAATTCTACTAAACGGTGTTAACAAACTACAAAGATAAGAATGTCTTTTTATTAAAATCAAGTGAGAATGATATCTTTATCACCAAACTAAGCCAACTATGTTTCACTTCCTTTTTATTCTACTCTCTTCCTTTTCCAACATCAACGAACATCAAGTGCTAAGATATCCTGCTCTGAGCCCGAATGGTGACAAAATTGCCTTTTCTTATCAAGGAGATATATGGACCGTCAATGCTGGAGGAGGAAATGCCGATCGATTGACCATCCATGAAGCTTATGATTCGAGACCTCAGTGGTCACCTGACGGGACGCGTATTCTTTTTAGTTCTTTGCGAAATGGTAACAACGACATCTTTGTAATGAACAGTGATGGAAGTCAGGTCACAAGGCTGACCTACCATTCTTCGGGAGACGTAGATGGGAACTGGATCGACAATGAGAACATTTCTTTTTCTTGCTCCAGAGATTTTGTTGCTGTGGAAAGAGAATTTGAATTCCATAGCCTCAGTGCTCAAGGAGGCACTCCAGAAAGAAGTATGAATTCTTTAGGTTCAGATGGCAATTACTCCCAGGACCATTCATTGATGGCCTTTGTTCGTGGGGGATGCAGGATCGCAAGAGAAGCTTACAAGGGGCCTGCTAACCGTGATATTTGGATCTACGACTCCCAATCTAAGTCCTACATAGAGGTGACGAACTTCGAAGGGCAAGACATCATGCCTGAGTGGGGAGCTGGTCGAAGTCTTTACTTCCTAAGTGCAAAAAATGGGAAGTACAACATATATCATACTGAATTAGACGGAGAAAATGAACCAGAAGAGTTTGATGCCATCACAAGCTTCGAAGATCAAGGAATTAGGAACTATGATGTTGCAGCGAATGGTAGGTCCTTGGTTTTTATCAAAGGGCTAGATATATACGTGCATGATTTGCAGACCAAGGTCAGCACCAAGATCGACATCAAGGTCACAGAGGATTACAGATTTGATCCCATTAAGCATGAATCTGTTACTTCCGATGTTGACGAATTTGCAATTTCACCGAATGAAAAATACATCGCATTTACGGCTAAGGGTGATCTCTTTTTTACAGAGAATGACAAGGAGAAAAAATTGACCATCAATCCGCTCAGCCAAGCTTCTAGAGAAACAAAGGTATCCTGGTTAAACGACCAAGTAGCCCTCTTCCTTTCTGATCGAGCTGGGACTTACGACTTATACAAGATAGCTTCAGATGATGAAGACGAAGAGGAAATATTTTGGAGTTTCAAGTGGAAAATCGATAAAGTATTCGGCACTGATTCTGAGGTACTTGACTTCGAATTATCACCTAAACGAGATCAGATCGCAATTTTGACTGAGCCAGGAAGGCTGACGATTTCAGACATAGACAGCACAGGAAACATTTCTAATTCCAAAATTCTTACTGACACTTGGGCAGCACCAAGTAGCGTATCATGGAGTCCAGATGGTCACTGGCTAGCCTACTCTCAAACCAATCTAGATTTCAATCAAGAAATATTTATTCAGAAGGCAGATGGTAGCAATAAGCCCGTTAATGTAAGTATGCATCCAAGGGGTGACTTCTCGCCAGTATGGA
>CAZMYK010000048.1:3447-12970 GCA_964570435.1 uncultured Saprospiraceae bacterium
AAGCTTGGTTTTCTTTCAATCAGAAATAACGGGGACGCCGATGTATGGTTTGCCTGGTTATCTGAAAAGGACTTTGAGAAAACAAAAAATGACTGGGAACAATTACCAGAAGAGAAGAAAGATGAAAAGAAGGATACAGTCGAACAGCCAATGCTCATCGACATTGACAATATCCATGAGCGTCTAACCCAAGTGACTCGGCTAGCAGGTAACGAGGGTGACCTGATGATCGATGGAGAAGGTGGGCTCTTTATGTTTTCTACTAATAACAGAGGACGCGCGGGAAGTGGAGGCAAGTCCGAATACAAAAAGGTCAAGTGGAATGGTGAGGAACTGAAGACCCTCTTCAAAGATGGAGGAGTTTCAAATGTGACCTTGGACGAGAAAGGCAAGAACCTATATTATACGAGAAGGGGTTCGATTTCTAAGGCACCTATTGCTTCTGGTAAGGAAGAAAAACGTCCTTTCAAGGCAAAGATGGATGTCCATGTAGCGGAGTATCGAAGTCAGGTCTTCGACGAAGCTTGGAGGACCATCAACGATAGATTTTATGACCCGGAATTTCATGGAAGGGATTGGAAAGCCCTCAGAGAGAAGTATGAACCTTGGGCGTTAGCTGCATCGACGCATGCTGATTTTCAAATGCTTTTCAATGAAATGCTAGGCCAGCTAGATGCTAGTCACATGGGCCTTTATGGTTCTGGACCAGAGGAAACCCAGCGGGAACGGACCGGCCGCCTTGGTGTAGAAGTGAAGAACCATCCTAGGGGTGTGGAGGTGACTGCTATTACAAGTGGAGCCCCTGCAGACAGAACAGAAAGCAAGTTAAATCCTGGTGACATCATCCTAAGTATCAATGGAAAAAAAGTCCTTGAAGCTCCAGGAGGTAATTTGTACAGCCTCCTTAATGGCACTTCTGGAGATCGAATTGCATTGGAGGTCGAGGGGGCAAACGCTGCCACGAGGGATGTTATCATTCGCCCAGTTACCTCACTAAGAACAGAACAATATGAGCAGTGGATTGACGAAAGGAAGGCACTTACAGAAAAATACTCCGGTGGAAAATTAGGATATATTCATATCAGAGGCATGAACTGGCCAAGCTTTGAAAGATTTGAGCGTGAGTTGATGGCTAGTGGCTATGGTAAAGAGGGGATTGTCATTGATGTAAGATTCAACGGTGGTGGATGGACCACAGACATGGTTATGGCAGTGCTAAATGTCCGACAACATGCCTACACGGTCCCTCGCGGAGCTACAGATAAACTAGTGGATAATCATCAAAATTTCAAAAACCACTATCCCTATGGTGAGCGTCTACCTCTATCTGCATTGACTAAACCTAGTGTCGCCCTATGCAACGAAGCGAGCTATTCGAATGCTGAGATATTTTCGCATGCATTCAAGACCTTGGGCCATGGAAAACTCGTCGGACAACCCACATTTGGTGCGGTCATCTCGACAGGGGGACGAGGCCTCATGGACGGATCCTTCGTAAGAGTACCTTTTAGAGGATGGTATGTTAAGGCCACAGAGGAAAATATGGAATGGGGACCTGCAGTGCCAGACTACATCGTTTCCAATAGCCCTGAAAGCAAGGCGAATGGCGAAGATGAGCAACTTAAGAAGGCTGTGGAAGTCTTATTGGAAGGCATCGACTAAGAATCGTAGAACGCTGGTTGACCGAGAACCGAAACCCTACTTCCATTGCTTTTTAATGAGCGATGTGACCAAGGATACTACAAAAAGAAGGACTAGGGAAAAGAAGAATATCTTTGCAAAAAGGGAAATTGGACTACATAGTCTTGTAAAGGCCATTAGCCCAGTGAGGAAGATTACAGCGCAAAATGATAAGATCCATTTCAACATGTGTACGAATTAGTTTTTAAAAATCTACTTATTCTCAGGTCTTGGAGAACAAATTTTCTTTTCTTATCGCTAGTATAAATGTCTTTTGATAGCTATTTATTATGTGCTTAGACGACCATTCTTACCAATAGCACATAAAATTCGACAGGAACCACGAATAATATAGATCTATGAGTTAGGATTGACAATTATTAACACTTTCTCCGGAAAAAATTAGTGATTTGCTCCATTCAAGATTTTAAAACAACTTGCTTTGCTTTTGCCTCTTCAGTTAAAAGTCTTGACTATTCTAGAATTTTCGTGAAAATCGAATACCTTTATTATACTACTAATAGCAAAGAGATGAAGTTCCTACTCAAGTCCCTATTTGTGCTTGCAATGTTGAGTACAGCTACTCTTATAGTTTCGTGCTCCAGTAAGGAGAAGGCCCCGGAAAAGATTGAGTCCATTGACAAGTCTGGCCCCGAGTATACCTCTGAATATGTATGTCCAATGCACTGCAAGGGCACTGGTAGCGAGGCACCTGGAAAATGCCCTGTTTGTAGTATGTCATATGTGCTCAACAAAGAACGGAGTCATGAAGGTCATGATCACAGTAAGCATGATGGGCATGATCATGGAGATCATGATGGACACAACCATTGACAAGGGTTCTCTCAAGATCCTTCCCTTTGTGGATGTGCATTTTCCTATCTGTTTCTATAAAAATAACGAATAAGAACTAGCAAGTTGGGAAACCACTAATAGGTCCATCCTGGCAAGTATCGCATTTCAAGAAGACAGCCATAGTAGTTCCAAAATATCTATGAATTCATAGAGGTTGAGAAAGGCAAATGCTCCGAACTTTATGGAAACTTTTTTTCTATGCGATCGATCACCCTTTTCATCCTGATACTTCCAAGCATTCTTTTTAGTCAGAACGTGGGAATCGGCACAACTAGTCCCGATGCTTCTGCCAAACTTGAAATCCAGTCCAGCACTGGAGGTGTCTTGATACCTCGTCTCACAAGTGCTGAACGAGATGCCATTCCATCTCCAATTGCTAGCGGACTATTGATTTACAATTCAAGCAATAGTCAATTCGAATTCTGGAATGGCACAGCTTGGGGACCAATAGCGTCAGCGTCAAGTGGAGCCTCGGAAATTTCAGATCTAGATGCCGATACCAAGATCTTAACTGAGGCAAGTCCAGATGAGGACACGATCAAATTTATGGTCAAAGGGAAACTCTTTGGCAAGATGGATGGCCAAACGCTACACTTGGAAGCAGACAACCTTAGCACACTCGTTGGACTTAATGCTGGAAAGTCCTTACCATCTAGTCATAGTTGGAATACTTTTATAGGGTATAGATCCGGTGAAAGCACCAGCACTGGGATTTCTAACACCTTTTTAGGAGCTTTTTCAGGAAGTGAAGAGAATAAAGGAAATTCCAATAGCTTTCTCGGAGTCCTAAGTGGCAATGAAAACACCGGATCCAATAACACGTTCCTGGGAATTCAAGCCGGCCAATTGTCCTCAAGTAGCAGTGATAACACTTACATAGGAGCAGTAGCAGGTGGCCAAAATACTGGGACTTCCAACATAGGAGTTGGATACTTTGCTTCCTACCTAGGTTCAGGTAGTAATAATATTGGAATTGGCAGGTATAGTCTGTTCAATACTGCCAATGGAGTCAGCAATCTAGTTGCCATTGGAGATTCGACCCTACACAAAAGTGGTCAAAATGCTATCCTACCCTTCCAAGGAATTAACAATACAGCAATTGGGAATAAGGCCTTAAAAAAGAACAATACAGGCACTAACAATACAGCCTTGGGCAAAGAAAGTCTCGAGAACAATACAAGCGGCTTTAACAACACAGCGGTAGGAAACCAATCCGGAAATTTAAACAATGGAGGTTCCGGGAATACATCTTTGGGTTCTCTAGCCCTTACTGCAAATGAAGAAGGTGACCATAATGTTGCTGTTGGTTTTGAAGCGGGACGGGCATCTGAAGGAAGCAGAAATACCTATATCGGCACATCAAGTGGTGCAAGTAATCTTAACGGTTCTGGAAATGTATTTATCGGTTACAAGGCGGGTGAAAATAATCTAGAAAATGACAAGTTGATTATTGCAAATTCCAATGCTAGTCTTCCCCTAATAGAAGGCGACTTCCAGAACAGAACTGTAAACATCAATGAAACAGTGCTAATCGAAAACCACAAAAATAACGATAGTACCTTAAACATTAATTCGACAGGTAACAACACGATTTCGATTTTTGCTAACAATTCAGATCCCACTTCGAATGTAAGTACAGCTGAGTTCCAATCCTCCTCTGGCTTCGTACCCACCATCAGAGTTATCAACAACGAAGATGGTGAATTTGCAAATATTGGAGGTTACTTCCTTTCCAGAGGTCAATATGGACGGGGAGTTTACGGTCTATCTGCTAACGATATAGATGGTGAAGGTATTGGGGGTGAATTCCTTTCATTTGGTGAACTGGGAATTGGTGTGCTTGGTAAGTCTACCTTGATTTCAGGAACCACGAACTATGGTGGATACTTTACAGCAGCAGGAATATCTGGAATTGGAACATTTACCAGAGCTCATAACACTCAAGGGATAGGACTATTGGCCCAAGGAGGCAAACTTGCTGCACACTTAGATGGTGATACTAAGGTTTCTGGAAATGTAGCAATAGGAAGTGATCCTGGAAGCGCAAGATTAGAAATAAGCACAGGTTTTGACGAGACACCTATGGATGTCGTCATTGGTGGTCAAGATGCGTTCAGAATTCATGGCAATGGTGGCCTTAGTATCGGTTCAAGTGCCTCTCCACCGCAGGGTGGCTTGCTTATCCATAACCTAGGTAATACTGGAGACTTTCCGCTCAGGGTAAATGACGCTGGCATCATATATAAGGATGAGCAAAGCAGATACAAGTCCTACTCTCCGCCTTCATTTGTAGATAATCCGTTCACTGGCTTAACAACTAACAATTCTCCATCTTTCAGAGTGATAAATAATGGAACCTTTATATGGACGGATTGGGGCCTACCGCACAACAGTGTTGCTAAAACCTTTAGGATTTACTTCAGTAATGCTGACACCAATGAGTCCATCCGAGTAGAGATAATGAAGAAACCAATATCAAGTGGAGGGTCGCCAATTGAACTAGCGAACTTTCTTCTATTTGGTGCAGGCTCATCAACAGTCGCGACTGGCTCTATAGTGCTAAATGAGACCATCGATAACCAGAACAATAGCTACTACTTTAGAATTTGGAATGAAAATACAAGTGGAGCGGTCTTTATATATGGAGTGACTCAGAGTTATAGACAGTAGGGGTTTTTTGGAGAAAAATCTATGATTTCATAGAGGCCCAAAACTACCTTTTAAGAGACCTTTACTGCAAATTCCTTTTTCTTCAATTGTATGTAATTCGGATGAAAGTCAATAAATTATTAATCAGTATCGCAATCACCTTTATTTTCTCCATTGATGCAAGAGGATCAGCAACATGTACGAGCCCGATTACTCCTGCTTATGATTTACAAGACACCGTCTTACTCATTGTATTCTCCTCTAATAACGGTGAAAACTTTATCGATACCACCTTCCTAGATAAGGGGCTCTTCATGCAGTACAACAGAAATTCCTATCGTGGCTTGCTGTCAATAAACTCTCTTGATATCAACTGGAATTGCTCGATAGCAAGATGGGAGTTGATATCACCTGGTTTCAATCAAGTGGTGGCATACAACGAGTCGAACACCGAACCATTTCCACCGTGTCACACCTTAGGGACCTGGATAATTAATGACCTAAGCGGAGGATTCGGACCACGAACGGACAGCATACAATTATATGGAGATTGCAGCACTAGCATATCGTTGGACCCACTTGACGATGAAGATGTATGCGGAGATGCAGATAGCGACGCGGTGAAAGACTTCTTCGACAATTGCCCACAAGGCTATAATCCAGACCAAGAAGATGCAGACCAGGACGGCCAAGGTGACGTCTGTGACTATTTGGGTGATAAGGCAGTGGGAATCAATATTGCAAGCTCATTGACAGACTTTCATATTAGCGATAGCCAGGTCTACATAGACAATCCTTACAAGGGAATACTAATGATGGGCCAGGATTCGCTTTGCTATCGGCTAGTAATCGATGTAAACGGAAGTCTAAAAAATCAAGAGGTAGATTGCCCGAAATAATAAATTATGAAGCATAAATTTCTTAACTTTTGAGTCTAATATATATGTAATGGCTGTAGTAAAATTGTATAAGATTTATACACTTATTTTTTTTGGTCTCCTATGTGTCGATGTAAAGGGGCAAGGTGCTTTAGACAGTATTAAGTCCATGGTGACGGACCTCCAACTTTCAGATTCTCTAAGAGCAGATAAGGCCAACAGACTAAGTGCCTACTACATGGGCAGGAATGTCGATAGTGCAAGGCACTACAACAACACAGCACTTGAAATTGCGACGGAAACTGGAGAAGAAGAATTAGTCTTAAATATACGTCTTGGAAAAATTGATATCAACCGCTTTGACTGGAGCCTGGACACTATGAATATGCTCTATGAGTCATTACTTGGTGAAGCAAGAGAAAAAAATTACAAAGAACTTTTACTTAGTGGCCTTATTTCACATTCTGCACTATTTATGAATAAAGGTAGGTCTGAAGAAGGAATAAATATATTGCTAGAGGCAGTAACAATTGCTGAAGAGCTAGAAGACTTCTCCCAACTCGGGAAGACACAATTTAATATCGGAGCAGCTTATTCTAACATGGGTATGGATGATCTTGCTATAGAGAAACTTCACGACGCCAATCGTTCATTCATCAAAGATGGACAGACCGAATTTTCACTTTTTACGCTCAATTCTATAGCCAACTGTTTTAACAATTTAGATCAGCAAGACTCAGCTTATCATTATCTCAACATTGTACTTCCGAGAGTTGATTCTTTGGACTATACAAGGTTGCAGGTTGGTGCTCGGGCCACCTACGGAGCTATGTTATTATCAGAAAAGAAGTATCAAGAAGCTAAAAAGATGTTCGAAGAATCTCTTCCTATAGCAGAAAAAATGGGGAATGAAATGACGATTGGCAATTGTCGATGTAATCTTGGCAGGGCTGATTTCTATCTTGGAAATTATGAAGAAGCCTTAGCACATCTTGAGAAGGCTTACTCCTATTCTATATTCAGCGACAATCTTATTGCTAATCACTATTGTCTTAAAGAAATGGCCATGACCCAGCAAAAATTAGGTAATCATGAAGTGGCGAATGATTTCTTCGCCAAGTATGTGGACTATCAAGATACAGTACTCATCAAAGAAAATAAGTTGGTCGTCACAGAACTTGAAGAAAAGTATCAATCAACTAAAAAGGAGGCGGAAATCCAAAAGCAAGAAGCTGAAATTAGTCAAAAGACTTACCAGAGAAATGTCTTGTTTGGAGGATTAGGACTTTCGCTACTCTTGGGTGGTTCATTTATTTGGGGCCTCTTCAGCCGTAATAGAAGAGATAAGAAAATAGCCCATCAGGCACAAGATTTACAAACTCAAAAAATTAAAACCTTGGAAAAAGAAAAGAAATTGCTTTCTATGTCTTCTCTATTGGAAGGACAAGAAAATGAACGGATCAGGATTGCTAAGGACCTCCATGATGGTCTCGGGGGACTGCTTACTACCGTTAAAGCACACTTTGGAAAGATTCAATCCGAAATTGCAAAGGTAGAGAGCCTGGATATCTATCAGACAGCCAATAAGATGATCGACAAGGCCCACGATGAGGTGCGAAGAATCTCGCACAACTTAATGCCTGCAGACTTGCGCGCTGGTGGACTGCCAGTGGCCGTCAGACAATTGGTCCATGAACTCAGAACCGTCCACGAAACCAAGACAGAGTTTGAACTGATAGGTTTCAATGATGAAAGACTCCCAGAAAAAGTGGAACTCGCCACCTATCGAATCATACAAGAACTGATTAACAATATGGTTAAGTATGCCGAAGCTGACCAAGCCTTCATCCAGCTGTCCAAATTCCAAGCTGAGATCCAGATTGTTGTGGAAGATGATGGTCAAGGATACGACTATGAAGAAGCATTGATGAGTGATGGACTGGGACTAAAATCAATCCAGTCACGTGTGGACCAACTTGGAGGCCATATGGACGTCGAAAGTACACTTGGAAAGGGTACGTCGGTGACCATCAATGTGCCGACTTAGAAGTTCATGGCTAAGCGCGAATTAGTTGGTGGAGCAATCTAAAATCAATGAATTCATAGAGGCTTCAAATATTTTTAGTGCAGATCTTTAGGGCAAAATCCACTCTCCAATGAAATATTTCACCTTTTTCCTTATCCTACTTCCTTCCTTCTTGATATCTCAAAATGTGGGAATAGGTACCACAACTCCTGCTGCCTCTGCTACACTTGAAATCCAATCTACAGATGGTGGGGTACTGATACCTAGATTAACCACTACACAAAGAGACGATGTCCTTTCACCTGCCACTGGATTATTGATTTACAATTCTGTAAATCGCAGATTCGAATTTTACAATGGAAGTGAGTGGGCACCAATAGCGTCTGAATCATTGGGAGGTTTTCAAATTTCTGACCTCGATGATGATACAAAGGTTACAACAGGAAACTTCATAGATGATGATAAAGTGAGAATCACAGCAGGTGGAAATGAAACCATTGAAGTGGATTCGAAAACGGTCCATATCAAAACAGCGACCAAGGCTACCTACATTGGTGAGCTCGCTGGTGCTTTCAATATTGCAAATACTGACAATTGGAACACCCACCTCGGATACAAGAGCGGTGAAAAAGGAACAAATGGAGGCCAGAATACCTTGATTGGTGCCTTTGCAGGTGCTAACAAAGCGAATTTGGGGGATGAGAATGTGATGGTCGGACTTTCTGCGGGTTTCGATAATGAAGGGGACAACAATACCTTCATTGGAAGGGATGCTGGTAGGTTCTCAGCGGGCGGTAGTGACAACACCTTCATAGGACATGATGCAGGAAGGAATAGTACAGGATCTGCCAATGTATTCTTAGGAAGGCAGGCAGGTGAGAATGAAGTAGGCAGCAATAAGTTGTACATCGAAAATTCCAATTCAACTTCACCTTTGATTTATGGCGATTTCGAAAACGATTCGATAGTTGTGAATGGAACGCTTAGTATCAATAGGAGTTATGAATTGCCGAATGTCGACGGTGCTCCACAGCAGGTTATGACAACAGATGGGAGTGGAAACTTGCAATGGGCAGATGGTGGTGGTGGCGCTTTTGAGGATGTTAATGGCCAAGTAAGGCAGAAATCAGGATATGATCAAGACTTTATTGTAGGCAGAGATGCAATGCCTGTTAATGGGGAGACTGTAGATGATTACTTTTTCTTTTATGATAAATCCAAAGCCGCTTTTAGAGGAGGAAGACTTCAAAATTCTAAAAACTGGTCACCTGATTCTCTTCAAGATCATTCTTTTGGCTTTGGTTACAACGTGCAGCCAAGAGGTATTGCTTCGACTGCCTTAGGTAATAACACTGCTGCAATAGGCAACTATTCAACGGCACTAGGAAGTGAAACTATGGCTTCGGGTCTATATGCCTTGGCATTCGGAAATCTT
>CAZMYK010000049.1:0-12927 GCA_964570435.1 uncultured Saprospiraceae bacterium
GCGTTGGCATATTGGGATGTTAGGAGGTGGCGGGGTGGCGTGTTAGCTTGTTGGGGGAGGGTTGGGGTTATTCCTTAAACTTTTCACACCACTTGGTAATTTCCTGCAGGCCTGTTCTTGACTCTCCTGTTTCAAAGTTAATTACACCTAGCGACTTCAAAATCGCAGCAAACTGATCTACAAACCACTGTGGGGTTTCATCTTCGTACAAGTCATTGAAGATTTGAATTACTTCATCTGACCAATCTACTAAGGTGAATTGGTAGGCCGCTCTTACTGATTCTTCCCTTTCCATAAACTCAAAAAACTGCTGAAAGAAGGCCCTCTGACGCTCCTCGGAACTATTAAGCTCCGGATCAACGTGCATACCTAACTCATGAATTACAACTTGTTTTCGATCTGAAAAATCTAATATTTCTTCAAAGTGATTTTCATTGTCTTCGCTGTCATAGTCCTGATCTAATCCTGGAAGTCCTGCGCCGTAGAGATTCCAACAGGTAAAATCGCAAAGCTTTAACAATTTTTTGAGTTTTCCTTTGTGGTCTTGCAGGTTTCCACGATTTAGGGCAACTGAGACTGCCATCTTACTGTCTATTGAATGAATGTGATCCCTGATAGCTTCAGTAAACACAAGCATCTGGTCATCTAAGTCGTCATCTTCTCCGTAGGCGTTTCCAGGCTCGTTACTTATAGCTATTGCCCACCCACCATAGCTTGCCATCATTGGTACAAGCCAATCCATTAACTTAGAAAATTTTTCGATCATTATCGCATCATCCATTGCTCTCCCCTCTAAGAAGTCTGGCAATACTGGGCCTTCACTATCGTAGACGGCAAGGGTAAGGAAGGTTTGTAAGCCATCGCTAGATAAGTCTGATAGAATCTCTTCGAATTTTGCTGTGTTGTATTCACCGTCAGAAGGCTCCAGTTCTGCCCAGTCTAATTGGCTCCGACCAATGGACATTCCAGCATTCTTTAGCCCTTCCCATGCCAATTCAAAAGAATCCAAGGTCGCTTCAGAGTAAGAAGGATTAAATCCAAGAATGCCACCAATATTATTCGCCTGCCTTAAATAAGGGAGTGCACTAGCTTCAGATAGTGGTTCATCTTCAAAGAGACTGCATGAAGTGCAAAATAAAACTGCAAGGAATAGATATTTCATTTTCACGGGTTTTTCTGGAACTTCAAAATAGAATTTCGATTCCTTCAATAAAAGTTGAGGTAGACACTAGAAAATGGACGGGTCAAGAATGAAAAATGTTACAGATAGAGGTCGATTGATGTAGCAATTGAAAACTTTAAGTTGAGAAGAAAGTCTTAGAATTATAATCACTGTTGGAAGTCGTGGCAGTGATGCCAAAGTGGTTTTTCTCCCAATCTAAATGGTCTTCCGATAAGAGTTCGAAAAACTCTTGAATTTCATTTTAAGGACGCCCCAAACGGCTTCAGAAATAATACCGCTACTCATTTTGGAGGTGCCTTCTTCTCGATCTGCAAAAGTGATAGGAACTTCAATACTTTTGTAGCCAAGCGACCTAGCAGAAAATTTCATCTCGATCTGAAATGCATATCCGACAAACTTTATCTTATCCAAGTCTATATTTTCTAATACCTCACGTCTATAGCAAATAAATCCAGCTGTGGGATCCATAATGGGCATCCAAGTGATCATTCGGACGTATAACGAGGCACCACGGGAAAGTATCTCCCGATCAAGGGGCCAGTTTTTGGTGGCTCCTCCGTGAACATATCTCGATCCGATGCTGAAATCGTAGCCCTTTTCAAGCGGCGAATGCAGCCTTGGGAGGTCTTGTGGATTGTGGCTAAAGTCTGCATCCATTTCGAATAGAAAGTCGTATTTCTTTTCGATTCCGAATTTAAAACCTGCAATATAAGCAGTACCCAGACCTAGCTTGCCACTTCGTTCTAGCAAGTGTATTCTATCAGGAAATAAGTTTTGTTTCTCTCTAACTAGGTTTGCCGTACCATCTGGCGAGCCATCATCTACAATTAAGACATCATAGTCAGATCCTACCGCAAGAACTGCTTCTAGGATCTTGGAGATATTCTCCTTCTCGTTGTATGTTGGTATGATGACTAGTTTAGTGCCCAAGTGTTTCTGTTGCGAAATCAAAGATATTATTTCTCATCACATTTTAAAAAGCAATCGGAAATGCTTCCGGATCCACCTCAGACATTAGCGTATAGATCGTCTCAAAAATAGATTCTGGATTGGGCTTGGTGTAGTAGTCGCCATCTGAGCCATAAGGCGGTCTATGAGCCTTTGCAGAAAGAAGCACAGGCTTAGAGTCAAGCAAGTAATAAGCTTCTTGTTTGACAAGAATTTCATCCATCATGTAGGCTGTTGCTCCACCAGGTACATCTTCATCAATGATAACAATCCTGTTCGTCTTTCGCAAAGAATTAACTATTACACCTTCTAGATCAAATGGCATCAGCGTTCTCACATCGATCAACTCTATCGAAATATCGAAATTGTTAAGCATGGGAAGGGCCTCCTCGATCTCTGCGATACAAGCGCCGTAACTTACAACTGTGACATCCGTGCCTTCCTTGAGGATTTCTGGGACTCCTAGTGGTATGGTATAGTCACCTAAGTTCGAAGGAACAGCCTCGCGCTTCCGATATCCATTAAGAGTCTCAATAACCATCGCTGGATCGTCTCCCTGAATGAATGTATTGTAGAAGCCAGCAGCTTGCACCATGTTTCTTGGCACGGCAAGATACATCCCACGCAGGGACGACAAGATCATCCCTATCGGTGAACCTGAATGCCAAACACCTTCCAACCTATGTCCTCTTGTTCGCACAATCAGTGGTGCAGATTGAATCCCGTTGCTCCGATATCTCATGGATGCAACATCATCCGTAAGTGGCGCGAGGCCGTAGTAGAGGTAGTCTAGGTATTGAATTTCCATAATGGGCTTAAAGCCCCTCATCGCCAAGCCGATCGCTTGACCAACTATAGTCCATTCCCTAATCCCAACATCAAAGATTCTCTCTTCACCATACTTTTCCTGAAGGCCAGCCATTCCTTGATTCACATCGCCAATCTGACCTACATCTTCACCGAATGCTAGTAAGTTTTTATGCTTACTAAAGGCCTTGTCGAAAAAAGAATTGATGATCTTATAAGCGGGCAAGTAGGCAGGTTCTTGGGCATATTCAATATCAACCACGGGGACATTTATCGCAGCCTTTTTACTATCTGAATACAACTTTGTGTTGTAAGTTTCGAAGGCTTCACTACCCTTTTCGTCTATATATGACTTGAGTAATCGAACATTCTCATCATCAGTAAACATGGACAAGTAGTGTGCTCTTTTGGCTAATTGAACAATCTCACTATAAGTCGGTTCCACCAAATTCGTGATTTGGCGATTCAGCTCTCCTAGTCCATCCTGCAAGTGCTGATGGAGGGATAATATTGCAATCAGGCTTGATACGTAAGTTCGTTCTTCTTGAATAGGCCTACTGAAAGATAACCAGGCCTTGGTCTTTTTTTCACGCACAATGGCCTTTGCACGGGCCTTCATTTTCGTGATTGTTTCCTTATCTGCAATCCCACTCTCTAGAATCCACTCTTCCATCTTTAGATTGCAATCCCACTCTCTTTCCCAACCCAATCTTGTCTTGGACTTGTATCTTTCATGAGAACCTGAGGTAGAATGACCCTGCGGCTGCGTGCATTCTATTACATGAATTAGCGCAGGCGATTGATTCTTTCTAACCCGCTTGATTGCTTTCTCATAGGTAGCAACTAACTTAGGATAATTCCACGCTTCTACTTTGTAAATATCAATTCCTTGGTGCTTGTCGTCAGACTGCAATCCAGCCATTGCCTTTGATATACTACCCTTTGCAATTTGCATATCTACCGGAACAGAAATTCCATATCCATCGTCCCAGACCGAAACAGCAAGTGGTATCTGCATTACTGCTGCTGCATTCATCGCCTCCCAAAAAGGGCCTTCAGCGCAACTTGCATCTCCAATAGTACAAAAGCAGACTTCCCTACCCTTCTTTGAAAAATTGTTTCTCTTACCTAAGAGTCCCTTAAGTTCCTTATACTTCTTAGAAGCTAAGGCCAATCCAACAGCACGAGCCATTTGTCCAGCGGTGCAAGAAATATCAGAAGTATTATTGTAAATATTTAGGTGCTTCGTGAATTCACCCTCTTCGTCAATGTATGGAGTAGCAAAGTGCGCATTCATCTGGCGCCCACCTGAAAAAGGATCATTCTTAGCATCCGTATACATCTGGGCAAAGAAGTGTTCAATCTTACTCACCCCAAGAGCAAACATGATGGTCTGGTCTCTATAGTAGCCTGCCCTATGATCACCCTTGCGAAAGGCTCTTGCGAGTGCTACTTGAGGAACCTCCTTCCCGTCTCCAAAAACACCGAACTTACCTCTACCTGATAGTACTTCCTTCCTGCCAGATAGGGAAACTTCTCGACTCACCAGACAAGTCCAGAAATCCTTTAAAACTTCATCTATGAATTCTTGCTTTGGCTTGACTTCAGACTCTGTTCTAAGTTCTTCTAAGGGAAAATCTAACATCTAACAGTTATATATCGTGGCTCAGGTTATGAGAATAGTGCTTGGGAGGACAAAGCACGCATTAAAAAGCACGCGAATTTAATAAAAATATGGCAGATCTCGTTTAATCATTGTCCGCAGTTTGCTAAATACTTTGTGAGATCGCTAAGCCATGTAAAACTTTGCAGACTAGCACACCACTTGATACGAAGCGTTCAGACAAGACAATTCCTTATCGACGCTTACTAACTAAAAATAGCTTTAAGCCTACATTAACAGTATATTTAGAAACTTTGGTTTTCTTTTTGCAGTTATTATGGTAGATTTGTAAAAACTTAAAATATCTAGCAATGAAAAATTCGATTCTATTTGTACTAGCGATGTTCTGCGCAATTTCTATCAGCACTGCACAGTCTGTCCCTACTACTGAATCTTTAGAACAAAATATCGAGAAAGCAAAAAATGGAGAGGGTCCACAGATGGTTTTCGAGCAAATGGTCGTAGACTATGGCACCATCGAACAACACTCTGAACCTTTAAGAAAATTAAAGTTTGTCAATAAAGGAACAGAACCTTTGGTTATTACAAATGCAAGAGGATCTTGCGGATGTACTGTGCCTACATGGGCTAAGGAACCAATTATGCCAGGAGAGGAAAGTTTTCTTGAGATCCGATACGCTACTAATCGTCTTGGAAAATTCAGCAAGAAAGTGACGATCACAACAAATGAAGGTACAGAGCCTCATGTGATTAGCGTTGCGGGCGAGGTCTTCGAAAAAGAAAAAGAAGAAGGAATTCCAGCTTCAAAGGGCACCCTTGGAGGAGGAAAATAATTTCCACAAATAAAAGATAATTGGAAGCCCTGGATTTGAACAATTCAGGGCTTTTTCTTATTTAATGATATTCGAAAGATCTCTCTTTGTTGAAGCATTGTCTCAGATATTCATGTAAGATCATTCGACTAATTACACTACTAGGTATTACTTAAAAACGATATTATGATTACACTCCTTTCGCCGGCAAAGACTCTTGACTACTCGAAAGATGGAAAATACGGGCATACAAACTCAAGGTTACTTGATGACACGCTAAGGTTAGTAGACAACTTAAAAAAGAAGAGTAGCAAGAAATTGCAGAAATTAATGCACATCAGCAAAGATTTAGGAGATCTGAATGCGCAGCGATATTCAGAATTCAGCCCCAACTTCGATGATAAAAATAGCAAGCCGGCTATCCTAGCCTTTAAGGGAGATGTTTACCTAGGCCTTGAAGCAGATACATTTACTGTTGAAGATATGGGTTTCGCACAGGACCACCTAAGAGTTCTTTCTGGTTTGTATGGACTACTTCGGCCGCTAGATCTAATGCAGGCCTACCGACTAGAAATGGGTACCTCACTAAGAACCACAAGGGGAAAGAACTTGTACCAGTTCTGGAAGAATAGGATCACCGATCTGCTAAATAAAGATCTCGAAGAGCACGAAAATAAGGCAGTGCTTAACCTTGCTTCTCAAGAGTACTTTAAAGCTATTAATACAAAGCGCTTAGAGGGAAAACTTCTAAATGTAAACTTTAAAGAAGATAGAGACGGTTCACTGAAATTTATCTCTTTCAACGCAAAAAAGGCAAGAGGTTTGATGGCTAGGTTTGTGGTGGAACAGAAGATCGACATTGTTGAAGACCTGAAGGCCTTTGATACTGAAGGTTACTATTTCAGTCCCGAGCACTCCTCAGAAAAGGAGTGGTTATTTATTAGATAGGGCTGACTTTGGGTTTCGCAGGGATGAACCAAGCAAGGAACCAAGACTAGCAAGAAGACCACCTATTAGTCCTCCAATCGCTGAAAGGCTTAGGCCAGTGAGGCCTCCGAAGAGTGGGCCTAGCTTGCTTGAAAGCAGGTGTCGATTCTCTACATCAAGGTAGAAGGCAACACAGGCCCACAAGATAAATCCAGCAAGAAATCCGAACATGCCAGACAACCAAAACTTGGTCCTCAGAAGGAAGGCACTGATCACTCCTATCGGTGCAACAGACCACCAAGGTAACCATTGGCCTAGCAGGCATCCTAGGACTACAATCAATATCAAATGGATCCAATACTTCATTTTCTTCCTTTAAAAGTTATTCTACTCTTACTTTCGATTTTGTCCTTGTCCCTAGAGTTGTTAAGCTCATAGTACTGGCCCTTCGACCAATCATCTACAAAATGATCATAATAGGGACTGCCAGGGTTTCCACTGATACCACCAGGGTAAATCCCAAAGGCCTTAATCGGTGTACTCATTTCTACCACCATTCGCCATGATGGTCCATGTTGGGAGCTGATTGCATTGGGTGTATTACCATGGCCAGGAGATGTAACATTGTCATAACTCAAGGATGGAATATTAGTCAAATGCTGAATTGTCGTGTTGCGGTGTTCGCTCCATGCTTTTAGATCAAGGCTATCAAAGCCCACGCCTTTAAAGCTCACTTGGACAATATCCGACAAGCGTTCTACTTCTTCAGTTTCTTCTATGTCAAGGATTGCATGATCATCTTCCATCATCTCGATCAGCCTATACGCCTCGATCCACGGAATATCGGTCTCCTTCCTAATTTGGTATATTTCATCAAAGGCAGTTTGGTAAAACTTCATCCACCAGACTTCAAAATAGGTGGCAGCCAAGGAATTCGCTGCATAAACGTAGTTCCAATCTTCAAGCGCCTTTACAACTTCTACCTCTTTCTTAGTTAATGACTCGATCTGCAAGTTATCTAGCAAAAGGGGTAACGCCTCCTCAGCTTTCAAACTGTAGGCGTCGAGTTGGAGGTTCATCAAGTCCTCTGTGCTTACCTCTTTCATATTCTCTAAAGTCCTATTGATGTACCTTCCCCTAAAATCTTCGAAACCGCCATTGTAGTAGTATGGGTAAGTTTCATCAGCTGAATGTTGATTCGCGGAGGCCACATAATTTCGCTTGGGATTCAATTCTTGAGGGAGTTCATCAAAGGTGATGTAACCCTTCCACGCGCTCTTCCTTGTGGAACCATCTTGAATAAAACGGCCCTGCTGGTCCCCCTTTATAGGCAAATTACCTGCTACAGTCATTGCAATATCACCATTGGTAGAACTAAAAATAAAATTCTGGGCAGGGGTCGAAAAATTACTAATGGCTTCTTGAAATTCTGCATGATTCTTAGCCCTGTTAATTCCTAGATATACATCCGCCTCAGCAGGTGATGGTTCATCTGATGAAACCCAACGCTGCGCAAGCTTGGTCTGTCTACCTTCTTCTTTTTTAATAGGACCCCAAATCGTGTAAAGTACCGTATCCGTAGCGTTATCGCCATCCCTAACTACAAAATGCTCTACCACCCTTTCAGTTTGCAGAGACTCCCCATCTACTTTGTAAGAGTTATAATTGTCTCCTTCCCATTCGACCTCATAAATATCTAGCACATCTTGACCGACGTTGGTTTGTCCCCAGCTTATTTGTTCATTAAAGCCCAGTGTTATTCCTGGCATTCCAGGAAGTGCAACACCATACACATTCATTTCCGGGCACACCAAGTGCATTTCTACCCAGATGGATGGCAGGGTTAATTTAAGGTGCGGATCATTTGCTAGGATAGCGTTTCCGCTTGCAGACTTTTCGCCTGAGACTGCAAAATTATTACTTCCTATGAAGGCTTCATGTTGACTCCTTTCGTTTGATTCGAAAATGCTACCCAACATTTCCAGAACTTCTTCTTCAAATGTAACAGAAGGATCCTTCCATTCTCGGTCTCTAATGATTGGGCTTTGCTTTTTGTTTTTATCTGGGTAAAGGTCATTAAACTTTTCTTCCCCGAAAATGGTCCGCGCATTGCTAGAAGGAATATCTATATGTGCAGCGTTCAAGGTGACCGCCATCGCCTTGATAAACAAAGAGGTTCTGTAAGGAGACCACTCTTGTGGTTCATAGTTCAGCAACTTAAATTCTAAGGGTATGTCTGCAGGTCTTAAGGTATTAATATAGTGATTGATTCCTTGGCTAAATCTCTCGAATAGTAGGTAGCCATCCTGATTCTTTTTCCATGATTCATCTGCCAGTCTTGCAGCCCGAGGAAGACCTCTCTGCCTTGCCCTCATATCTTGATCCAAGGATGCAGCTCCAAGGACCTCTGCAGTCTTACCTTCAATGGCTCTAGTGGTGATATCCATCTGCCAAAGTCGCTCCCGAGCAATGGCGTAGCCTTGGGCGAAAATTAAGTCTTCCAGATTCGAAGCAAAAATATGAGGAACCCCACGTTCATCATATTGAATCACGATTTCATCTTGATTAATCTCGGATTCAACAATGATGTCCCTTCCAGAATGCGCATCCGCATTTTGCCAAAATCCAGAGAATGGATTAAAGAAATCTCCAAGTGGGGGAACATTCGTCTCGCCCATGCTTATCGGTTGATTAAGCAAATAGATGAGGGAAAATAGTAGGATTCCCGAAATAATAGGCTTAACATAACTCATAGACTCAATTTATGTTTTAAATTGGATTTCTTCAAGTAAAGGTAAATTAAATGAAAATATTAAGAAAAATACTCCTCGGCCTAGCACTACTTCTTGCATTGATGGTGATCATTTACCTTGCAGGCCCACGAGTGAAGTTTGAAAAATTTGACAATCTACCTCTTGAATCGACATTCTCAATAATGGAAGTTGAGCAGCTGCTTTATGAACGAAACCAAGATGTCAGTATCAAAGATGGAAACGAGGAGAAAATTGTGTGGGCTGGAGATAAAGCAAAAACAGATTATGCCTTTGTCTACCTCCATGGATTTTCTGCTAGTCATGAAGAAGGCGCACCAAGCCACAGGAATATCGCAAACCGCTATGGTGCAAATCTCCTATTGACCAGACTCCCTCAACATGGACTCACAGACGTGGAAGCATTCACTTCCCTTACTCCTAAGGCAATGGTGGACTATGCTAAAGAGGCTGTAAAAATCGGAAAGTCAATCGGAGATAAGGTCATCATCATTTCCTGCTCTACAGGAGGCACTCTCAGTGCCTTTTTAGCTGCTGCAGATCAAGATATTGAAGCCCTTATTATGTACTCTCCTAACTTTGAACTGAATGACCCTACAACAAAATTACTAACCAAGCCTTGGGGACTTCAGATCGCTCAAAAAATTAAGAAAGGTAACTATCACGAATGGGATACACCGCAGGTAGCGCGTCCATTTTGGTATCATAAGTACAGGCTTGAAGGAGTGGCCGCCTTGCAAAGTCTTTTAGACAAGACGATGACTAACGAAGTCTTTAAGCAAATAACTACACCAGTCTTTGTGGGTTACTTCTACAAAGATGAGGAAGTACGAGATTTTACAGTATCAACAGGTAAGATCATGGAGGTAGAAGACTTGATCTCAACTCCCCAAGAAGTAGCTGAATTCAGGCAATATCCCAATGGGAAAGCCCACGTTTTTATTTCGCCGTTCTTCAATGATAAGTGGGACGAAGCGCAAATGGATACCTATGAATTTCTAGAACAGAAGCTTGGCTTAAAGCCGATGGAAAAATTAGTTTTGACCGAAGCAAAAGAAGGTGTTACAAATTAATGCAACACCTTCGAAGTCTTCCGACTTAGTTATGTGTCTTATTCTAGAATTAGCTTCTCTGTGAAAACCTTACCATCTTGCTCAATTCTGACAAGCAGCATCTTAGCATCAATATCCTGAAGGTTTACCGTTTCATCAAATTTACCATTGAAGTCTTGGATCGACTTAGAATAGATCGATTTCCCTTCCACATTAAGAATGCGTACGGAAAGCGGAGACTTTTTCCCAGTAAATTTCAAGTTAACTGACTCTCTCGCTGGATTTGGGAATATAGAAACGTCCTCCAAACTTAGGATAGGATTTTCCCTCTCCAGGCTCTCGATTTTTTCAAGAGCTTTTTTGGTGATGGCTATTTTCTCAGCCCTGCATTTATTCCTTTCCTCCTGATTTTCAATTTGATCGCAGGTCGTAACATTAGCAGCTACCTTGTTGTCATGAATTTTGTATGAAATCGGTAGATGGTACTCCATTGCTACTGGCTTCCCATCCTTCATTGCAGGTTCCCATGTGATCTCATCAGCCATTTCAGCAACAACTTTGAGCGCTGAGTCGGATAGACCTTTCTTTTCTCTCTTTAACGATATCGAGCCAATTCGACCGTCAGGATTAATAATGAATGAGGTGACCACTGTTCCTTGGATTCCCTGATCCCGAGCCTCACTAGGATACTTAAGGTTACTGTAGATGTAGTTAAGCAAATTCTGACCTGAACAATCTTTTTTACCCTTTCCGTTCTTCATACTTTCGCAACCTGGGAAGTAGGCAGGCGTGTCGAATTCAGCTGGCTTTTCAGCTTTGCTTGCTTTCAATGTGATTTCCACCACTCCATTAGCACCCTTAACACCATATTTCTTAGTGGCTTTTGCATCTTTCAGCACATGAACTTCAGCAATATCATCTGGATCTAGCTCCTCACTACCTGTTTCTTTGATCACTCCATCGATCACAATAAGAGGTTTCTTATTTCCTGTATTTAGTTTGAGTTTAGTCTTGGGCTTCTCTTGCTCGTTCACTTCGTCTAACTTTGAGCTCTCATCGACAATCTTCTTAACTCCTTTAAATCCTTTGGTATATACCATCACCACGCCATTCTTCCCTTTCTGTCCGAAAACCTCTATTGCTGCTTGTCCCTTCGTAACCTTAATCGACTCAATTATTTCAGGATCGATGTCATTGATAGATTTAGTCCATTCCTTATTGTCTACTTCAACATATGGTCTAGTCAAATCTGGATCGTCCATATCAGTGGAATTTTCCTCATGCACCACTTCATCCTCAATCTTAAATCTCACCGGTAAATGCCAATAAACATCCACGGCCTTTCCGCTTTGAAATCCTGGTGTCCACTTCTCTGGAAGTCGATTCATCTCGTCTACCATCCTCAAGACCTCAATAGAAGTCTTATCACTAAGAGCCCTCACAATCTTCGGTTGTTCGATTTCGCCCTTCTTTGTAACGATGAATTTCACTACAACCATCCCTTCTATACCAGCCTCTCTATCTTCTTTAGGGTACTTCAGATTAGAATAAAGGAACTCTAACATTTTAACTCTTGCACAGTCATCCTTTTCCTTGGACACCTTACTTTCAGATTCACAACCTGGAAATCTTGGCATCTGCTCCACAACCGTATAAACTGGTTCTTCTACTTCTTGTGTAGTACTAGGATTTGGTACAGAATCTAGCTTGACGACCAACTTTTTCTGGGCCTTAACCCCTTCAGCCGTTAGCCCGAATCTAACTGGAAGAAGGTACCTCATATTCACATTCTCGCCATCCTTAGTCGCTGGGATCCAATCATACTTAGCAAGTTCTTTCGCAGCCGCTACAGCAGCTTTCCCACAGTTGCCTCCGATGTCCCTTCTTACACGAAAATCTTCCAATTCGCCGTCTTTATTTACCACGAAGGTCACACTGGCTGTACCGTGGACCCCATTCTTCATAGCTGCCTTAGGATAGCTAAGATTTTCATAGACGATAGAATACATTTCCTTTGTTGCACAGGTAGAAAGCTCCTCGTCAGAAAGACCAGATCCTTCACAAGTTGCAATCCTCGCTGGGATGTCAAAATCCTTGCTTAAACTGCCAGTAAATCCCAGAACTGGAGAAGCTTCTTCAATAATTGTACTTGTAATTCCCGCCATTAGGTTAGCTTGCATATTCTTACCTGCACTTGGCACAAAGTCTCTTTTTACCTTCGTCTTAGTTCGCTGATTTCGAACTTCCATTTCGCTTCGGATCAGAGAGTGGTAGAATTCTCTATTATCTCTAAGACTCCATGATTCATCGCTGGAGCCAGTCTTCAAAACTGGATTCTCAAAATTCACATATCCCAATTTTGCCCTAGCACCAAACTTTTTAACAGCATCTTCAGGCAGCATTACAACCGTATTTCCAATATTACCATATAAGGATATGTGCTTGTATAGTGGTAAGTCAATATCCTCACCATCAATCTGGAAGTAGGGTACTTTTTCAGGATCCTCTTCTACATAGTAGGAGCCCATGTTCTCGATTAGATCTGGAACCTTATCCTTCGACACTTGGTCTGTGTTGAAAGCAAAGGTGAATGCAAATAACAATAACATCAACACTGGGATGCCAAGCGCATACATAACTAAGGTCGGACGTCCTGAGCGTTTTTGATTAATCATTTTTATTCTATTTTTTAAATGTGAACTAAAAAATTGATGGGTCAAGGCCATCTGAAAACTGCTATTGGTCTGAACCAAGAGCAACTTCTTATATGAAATTTTATCTGATTTCTTTAGCACGACTTGGT
>CAZMYK010000050.1:0-12733 GCA_964570435.1 uncultured Saprospiraceae bacterium
ACGCTTGGTGCGGGCGGTGGCGGTGGTGGTGGCGCTGCAGTTGGCGGTGGCGGCGGAGATTGTGGTGAAGTCGGTGGCGGCGGTGGTGGTAGAGGAACTGAACCGATGCCCTCCGGTGATTGGGGTACGCTGGGTGGTGGTGGCGGTGGTGGGATCTTATCTCCGTCATAACTCACAGAGGTAGTCTTATTTTCTCCAAGCCTAATCGCTCTGTATTTCTTGCCTCCTTTTAGCAAGTTCTTGTTGATTATAAAAAGTCCTTTGGCGTTTTTCAAGCCCCTCATAAATAGGTCTTCCTTCATTTCCGTGTAAACTAGATGTCCTAAACTAGAACCCTTATACTTTTTACCATTGATTTCTATGGTTATTTTGTCAAATTCTAGAATCCACTTGCTTTTCAGAATCTTTGAAAATTCGGCGGCATCCATTGCTCCTTTATATTCGTCGTGGTAGTATTTTGCATCTACATTCACTTGGCCATTGAATTGGGTGATCACATCCTGTACTTGGATTTCATTGATTTCACCAATCGGAGTAAGTGCGCTTCTTGATTCTACTTTATCGCTAGCCATAAAAAGTAGCAAACAGAAGAACGGGGCAATGCTCAATTTTTTAGCCCATATCAGTGGACCACTCTTAGTTTTCTGTAACATATTGATACGTTTTTTGATGAATGAAAAATTGAAACCACTGGCCAGTAGGTTTGTATTATCTCTTGTTATCTGTTGGTATATAAGTTTTCTATATCTAATCGGGTTTTGAAAAGAAGCCTTCGCATCGGCATAGAACTCATGGTTGAGTAGGAGTTCTTTTTTGTGCCAATGCAAGATTGGGTTACACCAGAAAATCACCGCAAGTATTTCTGAAATAAGCACATCTAGACTGTGTAAGGCATCTGCGTGTTTCATTTCATGTTCCAAAATAGAGGAGGATGAGTCTTGAGGAATGAAGAGCACATTAAAGAAACTGTGGGCTGCCTTATCACTGCCTATCTCAATAACCTTGTACCTGCCTCGAATTCGCCGTCCTTCCGCCATTGACTTTGTAATCATCCTGGAGATATTTATGACGAACCGACAAGTCATCACCACAATCCCTAAGACGTAAGCAAAGATCAGTGAGGCCCTCCAAGAGAAGAACATTGCAGAGGTATCTTGCGCGGCACTTTCGGAATATTGGTTTGTCAATTCATGTGTACCTAAGGTCTCGGGAATGCTGATGCTTGCCCATTCGGCTGAAACTTGATAATAAGTTAAGGGTCCCAGAAAGGCTAGAAGCAAAGCCGAAAGAAGGTAGAAGCGGTTGAAAGCAAAGGCTTTTTCCCTTGCAAGAAGGACTTTGTAGAAAAGGAGTAAAAGCACTAGCAGAACACTAGATTCTATAAGATATCCTATCATGACTTTTTCTTTTTAATTTCTTCATTAATTATTTTGCTAATCTCTTCCAATTCAGAGATGCTCAAATCGGTATCTTGGGTGAAAAAGGATGCAAATTGTTTTGAAGAATCATTGAAAAATGTATTCTTTATTTCTGCTAGCATTGTAGCAAAGTAATTTTTCTTGGCGATTAGCGGTATGTACTTTCGTACGTTGCCTGCAGTTTCATATCTAATCATATTCTTATCGGTCATCCGCTTCAGAAGAGTAGAAACTGTTGTTTTGGCTGGTTTGGGTTCTGGAAGCGCAGCCATGATATCCTTCATGTAGGATTCCTTTTGCTTCCATAGTATCTTCATAATCTTTTCTTCAGCCTTCGATAACATGTTCTACATTTTTAGATCTTGTACTACAAATGTAGAACAAATAAATCAAAATTGCAAAAAAACTGAGGGCGAGATTCAATTTTTGCTAGCCTGGTCTTAAGTTAAGCTCCTCCTTTGATGTGTCCTCCGCCTCTACAATGCTCTGTGCATAGGACTTGGGCTTAATCAAGTAGGTCGATCTTTCTCGAATAAAACTTGAATCTCTACGAATAATATCTCACATGCCTCGATCAGTAATCTAGCAGATAAAGCCTTAGAAAAGCCCTCATATTTGAATCATCAATAACAATTAAAAAAGTAGTTATGAAAAATTTAGTAGGAATCCTCGCTCTCTTAATCATTAATACATCCGTTTTTGCAAACGACAACAAGAAAATAGAACCCAGCCTCCAGGTTATGGCCAAGTCTGGGTTAAAGCTTCGACTTTCACCCAACCTTGATGCACCTGTCTTGGAAGTGATTGCTTATGGAGAAGAAGTAACGAAGACCGACGACTATGTGGAAGCAAGAACAAAGTTAACCTTCAACTGGGTGGAGGGATCGTGGATTAAGGTTAAGTATAAAAATCAAGTGGGCTTTGTCTTCGATGGATTCGTTAGTCAGCTTGAAGTTCCACAAGAAGATGCAGAATTTGCTTCAAGAATTAACGACCTCGGATTTTCAATTTACAATTGGGCTCACCTGAATAATGACCTTGTGAATTCTGACACATTATCACAAACGGAAGCTGCACTTACAACCCTCACAAGCCTTGGTAATCATGAACTTTTTGTGCACGATACGGAAACCGGCAGCAAGGTAGAATTAACCCTGTCTGATGTCAGAATTATGGATGCCTACCATTTGCTAGAAAGCATGATGGACACTAGATCTGCGCGAGCAGTATTCAAGGAAAATACAACCTTCTTTTCAGGTACAGATGGCAAGGTCAATAAGTTGAAAGTCGCCGATGGCCAAATTCTAATCAGCAAACTAGACAATGGAAGTGTGAAAATTTCTTGCCATTCGATCCATGAAGGCTGCTAGGAAAAAAAAGTAAATACCAGATTTTTGCTCTAAGTAGATTTTAGTTGGTGGCTCCTAAAAGTAGGGGCCATTCGCTTTTGAACTATTAGGTCAATTATTTGTTTCATATATGATATAATTGCAGATTTATGTAATGTCACCTATCATTTTTGGAATTTAATTATTAACTTGAAGCAAATCCTGAAATGAAATATAGTCTTTTCATATTTGGTCTATTAACATTTGCACTCCCATTGGTAGGGCAAGTAACCTTTCAGCCCAAGTCTCTTGACAATGAGGTGAAAGGAGTTGTTTATAGCACTGAAAAGACTGTTGATTTTCGGCTCCACGCTAACGGTTGGGCAGTTGCCTACAATACCGGAAAAATAGTCACCTACAATAAGACGAAGTACTACCACTTTGAGCTGGGCAAGCACTCAGATCCACGGGAGAAGATGCAAAGTAGGCCTTACAACCTAAGTTTTGTCAGAGGTGCTGGTTCATTTGCATATGGTAAGATTAATTCCTTCTACTCAGCAAGAGTGGGAATGGGAAGACTTAAATACCTTTCAGAAAAAGCAAGTAGAAAGGGCATTGCAGTGGCATACAATTATCAAGTGGGCCCTGCTCTTGGATTCTTAAAACCTTACTACTTAGAGGTCTATGTAGATAGCGGTGAGTTAGGAGGTTTTACTACTGAGGCTATCAAGTACTCTGAGGAAACAAAGGATCAATTCCTAGACCAAGGTGGTATTGCTAATGAGGGGCGCTTTGCCGAGGGCCTCCTAGAAACAAGATTGATTCCTGGTCTTCAGGGGAAGATCGGAATCCACTTTGATGCTGGTGCCTTTGATGAATACGTGAAGGCTATAGAAATCGGCGCCATGGCCGAAGTATATACCAGAAAAATTCCAATAATGGCTCCCACACAGAATCATCCGGATAAGCCATTTTTCTTTAATCTTTATGTAAATTTGCACTTCGGTAAACGATATTAAAAGCAAATTAACTTGATAGAACTACCTATAGTTGAGGCAAAGCCTCCAAGAAAGAAGAAACCTTCCTGGCTTAGAGTAAAATTACCTACAGGTGAAAATTTCAAGAAAGTAAGGTCCCTAGTTGATCAGTATGAACTTAACACTATTTGTCAATCTGGCAATTGTCCCAATATGGGAGAATGCTGGGGCGCTGGTACTGCAACATTTATGATCTTAGGAGATACTTGTACCAGAGGATGTTCTTTTTGTGCAGTGAAGACAGGTAGACCACCTTCATATGACGAAGATGAACCAAGGAGGGTAGCGGAAGCCATCAGCCTGATGCAAGTGAAACATGCCGTTCTTACTTCCGTTAACCGTGATGAACTGAAGGATCGTGGAGCTGAAATTTGGTACCAAACTGTTCGAGCGGTAAAAGAAGCATCACCTAGTACAACTATAGAAACCTTGATCCCAGACGTTAAGGCCAATTGGGGGGCACTTGACAGGATGATCGAAGGTGGTCAAGAGGTGGTTTCTCATAACATGGAAACAGTAGAAAGTCTATATAGGAAGGTTAGACCGCAAGCCAAGTACTACAGGAGTCTTGAGCAGATTTCTAGGACAAAGGCTGCTGGACACAGGACCAAATCTGGTGTGATGGTTGGTCTCGGAGAGACCAAAGAAGAAATGTATAAGGTGATGGATGACTTAGTAGCCAATGGTTGTGACGTCCTGACGATCGGACAGTACTTACAACCAACTAAGATGCACCTAGAAGTTGCAGAATATATTCACCCAGACCTATTTGCCCACTACAAGGAAGTTGGTCTTAATAAGGGTCTTGATTTTGTAGAAAGTGGTCCGCTAGTTCGATCTAGCTACCATGCTGAACGCCACCTTTAGTTGATTCAGGTGCATTCAATATAAAGCCTAATTTGAACACATTTTCAATTTGGATCTCAGGGTCCTCACTTAGCTTTTTTCGAAGCTTAGATATGAAGACATCAAAACTTCTCCCGAGAAAGTAGTCGTGCTTACCATATATTTGCAATACGGCATCTTCTCTCTTTAGTATTCTATTCTTGTGCTCACAAAGTAGTAACATCACCTTGTTCTCTATCTCAGTTAACCTGTAAGTCTTTGAAGGAGAAGCAAGCTCTCGTCTTTCGCTGTCATAATAATAGGAACCAATGGTGTGTTTAAGTTCTTGATCGCAAATTTTTGGCTTATTCTTCCTCCTTAGTATAACTTGTATCTTACAGATTAGCTCCTCATCATCAAAGGGCTTCTGGATGTAATCTTCTGCACCAAGGTTATACCCCTTGAGCCTGTCCTCCTTTAGTATTCTGGCGGTTAGAAAGAGGAATGGAGTCGTAGGAAAGTCCCTTTTGAGATACTTTGCAAGATTGAAACCATCCAACTTAGGCATCATGACATCAAGTAGGCAGAGGTCGAATTTTTCTTTCTTAAGAAAGTCAATTCCTGCTAAGCCATTTCTAGCAACTCTTACTCGATAACCATGATTCTGCAATAGTTCCATAAGCAGGAAACTCAAATTTAAGTCATCCTCTACAATCAGTATGTTTCCCTTCACAGCGCTTAGATTCCTTTCGGTAGCAAGAGGTCGAATCGTGTCCCTTTTTTCCATTCACTTGAAATATTGATGTCCCCATCGTGGAGATTAATAATTTTTTTGACGTAGGATAGACCTAGGCCAAATCCTTTATTCTGGTAGCTTTCCGCATTTTGAACCCGGTAGTATTTCTCAAAAATCAAATTCTGATTCATCTTTTCTATTCCGATTCCGTTGTCTTCTATACTTAGCAAGATATTATCACCTTTGATGTGCCCGGTAATCAATATCCTTGGTTCATTATCATTGTATTTTATCGCATTCTCAAGGATGTTCTTGAATACATTTGACAGATGAAATGGGTCAGCTTTGATCCTAATATTTTGGTCTATTCCTTTGACTAAAATTTCTCCTCCCTTGTCAATGACCTGCATTTGCATTCCCCGCAGAACCTTGTCTATAAGTTCCCTTAAGGGGAGTGCTTCCTTCTTTATTTCAAAATGGCCAGCTTCGATTGATGCCATAGAGAGAACCTTGTCGACTTGGGTGCTAAGTTGATTGTTTTCGCTGATAATTATACCAAGAAGGGGATCATCATTCTTCCTTGTCAGCATCTTAGAAGCAAGTCCGATATTGGTTAATGGCGTCTTGAACTCATGCGCCATGTGGTTAAAGAATTCTTTATTTCTCTCACTCAATCTTTTCTGTTGTAAAAGGTAGAAATTTGCATAGATAAAAACACCTGTGATAAAGAGCATGATCAAAATGGAAAGACCAAGCATTAGGCCCATTTGCTTAAGCACGTAAGCTTGTTTACCTGGGAAATTGATGTTCAACTCTAGTTCATCGTTATTGAGTAATGGATCAAGAGAACAAGAATAAACCCGATCTTTGTGGTCCTTGCAAGATTCATCAAGAGATGGAGGTGAGGCCTCATTTACGGAAAGTTCGAAAGGCATCGTGATATCGTAGTAGGATAGAGCCTTTTCCACTTGAATTTCAATGTTCTTGGCGGTTACAAATGAGTTGACCTTGTCACTACAACATTTACTGTCTTCGTTCACAACGGGACTACACATCGGAACTACATTTAACACGTCATCACACTCTGCAAAATCTTCTACAGCCCTACATAGCGCCATATTAACCTTTTGGTCGAATTGGTCTTCGATCAGGGTCCTGGATTGATCCATCCATTTTACTTGGATTACAATCAATAGGATCAATGCAATCGAAGAAGCCCCAATAATGTAAGGGATTTTGTTCCTCATGAGCGTCGAAATTACGGTATTAAAGTGATCACTATGACCTATTTAACAGGTATTTAACAACTTGCTAACCACTGTGAAACAGTTTCTGGCTGGACGGCCTCTTACATTTGTAATAGAATTCGTAAATTAGAATTTCTCTGGCATCTCAGCAGATCTGAGTGAAACCAAAAATTAAAAATTATGAAAATTGATCTAAAGAGTGTAATTGTACTTTCTTTTCTTCTTCTTGGATTTTTTTCTTCTAATGCACAGACTGTTGTAAAAGCCGAAAGTGCACCTGTCGCAGAGGAGGTGAAATGTAAGCCAGCCAGCTGCACACCAGCCATGTGTGATGCAATGGTAGCAGCCGGTCTTTGTACAAAGGAGCAAGCAGCAGCATGCAAGGCGAAGAGCTCTACTTCTAAGGTTGCTTCTGCAAAATTAGAGAGAACGAACGCTGTTGCAGTTTCAGAGACAGAAAGCAGTGAAAAGACGACTTCTTCTACCGAGAAGAAATCATGCGCTGCAACTTGCAAGAAATCTAAATCCAAGGATGCAAAGAAGATCTGATAGTAGATCTCTGATCTTATCCACTTGATTTAATAGAGAAATCCAGGAACCCATAAGGCTTCCTGGATTTCTTTTTATCACTGCCGAGCCTTCTTTAACTTTCTGATCCAACGGTGTCTGCCAGGGTAGTAGACGAACTGGATAAAATTGAATTCAAATTGGTTGAACTTATATTCTTGTCCCTCTATGCTGAGTCTGTTAGGAAAGTATCTAAGATTTGTCCGCAAAATATACCATTGCACGTCATCTTGGCGGATGTCCCAACCGAAAATTAACCCCGTATTGTACTTGGTGACATCCACAAGATTTCTTGACGTTTCACTGTCGACCTGATCAAAGACGTATTTTTCGAATGACGGAATGAGTCCGATGTAGGGTACAAAACCATGGTAGTCGAATAAAAACTTATAAAGTTCCAAGCCAATCGTTCTTCTCCTTAGCTTCTGATCTAAGCCGTAGCTCCTTGCGTTATAAGACATCTGCCTATAACTAATGTTAGCATGAGCGTCCCACCGATCGAAAAAATAGCCTATTCCTAGGTCAAGGTGGGAATTGGTAAGAGAAAATTCATCAGAAAAAGGATGATTCCTTTCACTATAATCAGCTCCTCCAACCATAGCAGCTGAAAGCCCTACCGAAAATGAAAAGTCACTAGCCTTGCCCTTTTCTCGCAGCTCCCTTGCAATGGCTCCCAGAGTCCCATTATCATAGGCCTCCTTATCGGGCATCGAACTATCAAAAGTCCAGCGGTATCCAAGACTGAAACTTAGTGCTGGTAGGTCTACTTGCGACTTGACTGTACGACTAAGGTAGAAATCTTGTTCAGTGCTTGGATTATAGGACACGTTGAAATCAAATAACTTGTCATTTTTCCTGTACGTCAATCCTGTGTGCAGGTGAGCTTGACTGCGCAGAAAAGAATTCTCTTGCTCGTGAATATCGTTTTGCACGAAACGCATTAGGTTCCAGGAAACACCCAGATATGGAGCAAGTCTATTTTCTTTGATCCTCCATGGATAGATCTTTGCACCAGTTTCCGAACCAGTATTGTAGTAGGTGCCCAGGTCTTGATTGTCATTATTTAGCAGATTAACAATCGGGAGCGTGATGTAGAAGTCGGCATGGCCCCAGAAGTGGGTGCCGGAAATAATGAAGCGGGGAGTCAAGGCAGTCGAAAATGGACTACTTTGCACGACTCCATCTTGATCAAGGT
The DNA here is from genome assembly GCA_964570435.1 of uncultured Saprospiraceae bacterium. Taxonomy (GTDB): domain Bacteria; phylum Bacteroidota; class Bacteroidia; order Chitinophagales; family Saprospiraceae; genus Portibacter. Next base: position 8,354 of record CAZMYK010000050.1, read on the forward strand.
AGGAAGTAGAGCCACTCATAGGCATGAATTGCGCGTCAAAACCTAAAGTTCCTTCAGCAAATGAGAATCGCTTTTCACCAGGGCTAGATGACTGGGCAGCTACATTTAATGAAAGTGCCAAAACACTCAGGATAATAATTTGTCTAAGGCTTCTAGTTGGGTGCGATTGAGTATTGAAAAAAAACATCACGACTTGGTAGAAGAAAGTATCGGTAAAAATCAGGATCAGTCTTTTCGAATAATTCATAACGTCTAGTTTTTTTGTTCGTAACAAATCTGCTTGAAATTAATTGATCAAGAATTCGAAATCATGAATTCGAACTAAAAAAACGTTCTAAAAGATGAATTCGAACCTAATTTGCAGCTTGCTTTCTATATATAGAAGGCGTAAAACCAGTATTCTTCTTAAACATGGTGTTAAAGGATGATTTTGAATTAAATCCAGATTCATACATCACTTGTGTAATGTTCATTTCCTTTGAAGTTGTGTTTTTGAGCAAATTTTTCGTGTACTCTATCCGGTAAGCATTAACAAACTCGTAAAAGTTCTTGCCGGATTTTTCATTGATAATTTGTGAGAGATGCTTAGGATTGATTCCAACTATGCCAGAAACATCAGCAAGTTTTAATTCTGGATTTAGGAAAAGTTCTTCGCTTTTCATTGTATTGAGTAGGTTGTCAAAATCCCTGGCTTTTTGAGATTCGGTAAGTGATGATCCAGCATATTTGATTTCTGCGGTATCAATCGGATTCACCTTATTGGCTCTTGTAATTGCAATCCATAAGATGGCAAGCAAGTGCAGTATCACGGTACAAGCTGCCATCATTCTTAAATTGGTGGAGTCTACATTCGCATTGAAAAAGTTGATAGCAATATTCCAAGCAAAGGGAAAAAAACTATAAACTAAGACGACCACCAAAATCCAACTAGCCCATGATATGTCATAACCGGTCGTGGTAGAAAACTGCTGACTTCTAGATTTCCGGAATCTTAAAATAAATTTTATCATAAGGGCATAGTAAGTGAATTTGGTGACTTCCATACAGACCAATAAAATCTTACTATCGCTGGTGATAGATGGTACTATGAATGCTAACAAAGGCACAAGGAAGTGAATCTTGTTAATTTTACTAAAGCTAAAATTGCTTTGACCCTTTGAAAGAATGAAAAAGTAAAGGAGCTGGATTGTAACTATCCTCATAAGTAGGTATTGCTGCTTACTTTTAAAGTCTATTATTTCTTGAAAATTCAACGTGTATATCAAAAAGTCCGCAAAGCCTAGTAGAAAGTAGATTGCTAATATACTATCACTGAGATCTCTCTTGGATTTACCTAGAAGAAAGTAGATTCCTATAAAAAAATACAGGAGGATAATGAAGATCAGTGCCGCTAATTCTGGTGTAAAATTCACCTTATAAATATATATATATTACAAAAAAGTACTTGTTCTCAACTAGAATAAAGTTTTGCTTCGCATGCTATGGTAGATACTATTGAAGCCCATAGTTATAACCTTTTTTAATTAGTTGGATCACTTCATCGTCTACTTCTAGATCGTTTTTGACTCTAATATGGTGGTAGAATTTCTTACCCATGGCTCCTGTCTTATGGAGCTTGCCACTTTTCAATTCCTCTCCGCAGTAAAACTTTAGATCTAGTAGTTTTGACATAGGACGAACGATTAGGAAGGCCTTCTTGTTGGTGAAGATGACAGTATTCACAGACGCCCCTATGCTGACGTCTCCAAGTTCAAAAACCTCAACTAAGACTTTATCAAAGGCCAACAACATGTCTTCAGGTTTACCTCTGAACAAATCATCGATCGACTTCGTAGTGCAGTAGTGAGATTGATTATCGTTCTTGAATCTACGTTCACATTTTGGACAATTCCACATCTTAATACTATTTCGACACCCTTAATAAGTACCTAAAGCCCATCGATAATCTTTTGTATTTCCACGGAGATGCGTTCGACCCACTGACCGTAATTCTTAGCACTTGGATGGAGGCCGTCATCGGCCAAAAGAGTCAAGTCTTCCTGCGCACTTTGAGTAAGATCTGTGATGTACACAAAACGAGCGCCTTTTTGCTCCGCTTGTGATTTCTTGTAATCATTGTACTGGCCTATTTCCCTTGCGATTTTTTCCTGATCTCCTGAAGACGCAAAGGGTGTCACACTATAGTCAGGAATTGAAACAAGTACAACCCTTGAGGCATCACCACCGACATGCACTGTTGCTAGATCTATTAATTCATTGAGTTCACTTTCATATTGGCTGAATGGCTTTCCTTGGTATTGGTTGTTGACCCCAATTAGTAGGGTGACAAAGCTGAATTGATCAGATTGACTCACTTCTTTGTCCATTGCATCTAGTAGATTTCTGGTGGTCCAGCCTGTCCTCGCGATGATCTGGTATTTACCAATTTTATGAGCATCATTGAAAGTGGAATGAATGAGTTGGTAAGGAAAACGATCATTTTCTCCGACGCTTTCACCTATTGTGTAGCTGTCGCCCAGTGCAAGATAGTCTAGCACCATTGTATCTTGTGTCTCACTAATCATTTCGTCTATTTCTTCGAAGGACTCTTCTACTAGGCCAACACAGGAGGTCAAAAGGCCTAGAAAAAATACTATTTTTATCATGTTCAAAATTACTTTTCGTTTTTACCTTGACTTCCTTATGCACTGTCAACTATTAAATTTGCTGCTACTCTTCATCTGCATCCTTTCTTCATGCCGAGAAAAGGAGGAAATTCCCAAAATCTCCACCAAAGCAGAAAACGTCCATCTAGTAGAACGTGCTTTTCAAATCAAGGATCTTAATCGAGAACGTTTGGTTCGTGTTTATGTTCCCATAGACTACGATGAAAATGAAAATCGATATCCTGTACTTTACATGCATGATGGTCAGAATATTTTCGATGAGCTTACTTCGTATGCCGGAGAATGGGGAGTGGATGAAACGTTGAATGAGCTGAGGAAAGAAATAATTGTGGTTGGGATAGACAATGGCCAAGTAAAGAGGATGAATGAAATGGGGCCTTGGGACCACAAAGACTACGGACGAGGCGAAGGTGACCAGTATCTGAGTTTCATTGTTGATCAAGTCAAACCATACATAGATAGCATTTACAGGACGAAACCGTCAAGAGAAAATACAGCCATTATGGGAAGTTCGATGGGAGCTTTGATTTCTCACTACGGCATTTATCAATATCCAGAAGTTTTTAGCAAGGCTGGGATTTTTTCTCCTTCGTATTGGTATTCTGACAGAATTTTTGAGATCACTGGTGAGGCCGGAGTAGCTGGAGATGCTAGGCTCTACATCATCGTTGGAGCCAAGGAGGGACGTCAAATGGTGTTGCCTGCTAAGAGGATGGCGCAACAAATAATAGATTCTGGTCATCCTTCGGAAAACATCTATTTTGAAAATGTTAGGGGAGGTGACCATTCAGAAGAATTTTGGAGAGATGAGTTCAAGGATTGCGTCACCTGGTTATTTGAATCTGAATAGCAGCAAAGCCACTTAGCTTGTCTTTTTTTCTAGCATTTGGTAATATCTTGCCTCTACAAATACTAAAATTCTATTTTCTTGCTATCTTCCACAAGAATGATCTTTTATTGAAAGGGAGATAAAAAACCTCATCTATGGATTTAGGATTAAAAGGCAAGGTAGCCTTCATCGGTGGTTCAAGCAAGGGCCTAGGTAAGGCAGTTGCCAGGGAACTGGCTAGGGAAGGCGCAAATGTAATTCTCAATGGGAGGACGGTCGAAGATCTTGAATTAACCAAAAAGGAAATTGAAGTACTTAATGGTCAAGAAGTTGGCTACATCCAAGCAGACCTATCGAAGCCAGGAGAAAGGGCACGTGTGGTTGATGAAATTCTCGAGAAATATAAGGGAGTTGACATCTTAGTCACCAATACGGGTGGACCTCCTGCTGGAAGTTTTGAAAGTTTTGGTAGAAGGGACTGGGACGGTGCTTACGAATTATTGTTGGGTAGTGCGGTAGAACTAATACACGGCTTTCTCCCACACATGAAGAGAAACAAATGGGGTAGAATAATAGCAATTACGTCTATGGCAGTGAAGCAGCCTGTTAATGGGCTAATCTTGTCCAATTCAGTGAGAGCTTCAGTGATCGGCTTGGTGAAAACCCTATCCAATGAGGTAGCAGCTGATGGCGTAACAGTCAATTCTGTTCTACCTGGATATACAGAAACACAGCGCTTGAAAAAGCTTAAAACATCTAATCCTTCTTTCGATCGACTTATTTCGGAGATTCCAATAGGTAGAGTAGCAAGTCCATCCGAGTTTGCTGCAGCTGTGACCTTCCTAGCAAGTGAACGAGCCTCCTACATAACGGGTATTTCATTAC
>CAZMYK010000051.1:0-6872 GCA_964570435.1 uncultured Saprospiraceae bacterium
TATTAATAACTACGGTTGGGATCCGGACATCATTGGAAGATTTGAATTTGCCCGATTTGATGATATAGATTTGGGATCAGCTTATGATCAAATCGACTTCTGGGATAGCGTTCCTAATAGCGAGAATGCAAATCGAAATGGAATCAGCGATCCTGAGGTACTTAGCCTTTTTGGTTATGAAACTGTCCCAACCTATCCCACGGGTTCGCATATTTGGACAGGTAGTAGTTCTTCAGATTGGTCATCTGCAAGCAACTGGAATGGTGGCGTTCCAGGCGCTGGTGACTATGTTGTGATTCCCAATTGTTCATGTGTAGAAGTTAACACCCCAATAATAAGTAGCAATACCCCGGTTTTTTCAGGTTTTCACTTAGAGTCAGGGGCCGCCTTGGAGGTTTTAGATGCAGCTACCTTGAATGTAGACCTAGGTAACATCAATGCAGCCTTCGTAAATGAAGGTGACTTAGAAAATCAGGGAAGTATCTTGATTACAAGTGCTGCCGGAAGAACGGTCACGACAATTTCATTGCTGAATAACCTGCCAGGCTCCGAGTTTAGGGTAGAAGAGTAACACCCCTAAAGCCTCTTTGATCTAAGAAGACAAATTCTGCTTATCTCTCGAAATAATCACATCTATTGTTAGCGGGAATATAAGATCAGCACTTTCCTAGCTGTTTTTACTCCCCATTTAAAATTTGCTCCACAAAGTATCGGTTCTTAGGGAAAGCATCATGAAGTATTTGATGCACTGAGTCAAACATTTTATTAAAAAATTAAAAGAGAAGATTATGAGAAAGTTATCTATGATTCTAGCAGGAATCACACTAGTATTTACATCACTTTTTGCCCAAGTAGACTTGAGTACCGACGTCCCAGCATCAGTAGTTAAGGCATTTGAGGCCAAGTATGCAGGTGCTTCAGAACTTGTTTGGGAGGAACAAAATGGAATGTGGGAGGTAGACTTTGTTCTAGCAAAGCAGGCTTATGAGGCAAGTTTCGGAGCTAATGGCACATGGATGAAGACACAGCAAGAAATTTCGCCAGAGGACGTTCCAGCATCAATCACAGCAGCCTTGGAGACTGAAATGCCTGGCTTTGAAATAGAAGATGCAGAAATCGTTGAAACACCGGCAGGAAAGTTTTATGAGGTAGATGTTCTGGTGGGAGGTAAGAACGTCGATATAGTGATGGACTTGGATGGCAAGGTGATCAAGAAAAACATGACCAAAGACAACAATTAGAAGTAGACCTTCGACTTAGTTTAGCAGGTATGGTGGCTGTCGGGCCACTGTACCTTTTTTTGCGCAACAAAGTTTCGGCCAGGCTGTTATTGCTAATATGATATTGAATCTTCACGACACATTCAGCAAGGAGCTTCCTGCAGATCCTGTTACGACTAATACTCCACGACAAGTGAAGGAAGCGGCTTTTTCATTTGTTCAACCTAGGAAGCCCTCTGGTCCGAAATTACTTCATGCCAGCCCCGAGGTAGCTAGTCTGCTTGGTCTGGGGATGGAAGATCTTAGTTCGCAAGACTTCCTGGATGTGTTTTCTGGAAATAAGCTAATTGGCGATTCACAACCCTATGCCATGGCGTATGCGGGACACCAATTTGGCAATTGGGCAGGGCAACTAGGGGATGGCCGGGCTATCAATCTCGGCGAACTTGTCCATAACAATAGTCGCTGGGCAATGCAATTGAAGGGAGCAGGTGAAACCCCTTACAGTCGGACTGCCGATGGACTTGCTGTGCTTAGGTCTTCAATTCGTGAACATCTCTGTAGCGAGGCCATGTACCACCTGGGAGTTCCAACTACAAGGTCTCTTTCACTAATGCTAACAGGTGATCAAGTGATGCGTGATGTGATGTATGATGGGAATCCAGCGTGGGAAAAAGGTGCTGTAGTATGCCGAGTCGCACCAAGTTTTTTACGCTTTGGAAATTATCAGTTATTCACTTCTCGAAAAGATAGTGCAAACTTAAAACGCTTAGTTGAATATACAATCAAACATTTTTTTCCTGAGATAAAGGCCACTGGGAAGGAAGCCTATCTGGAGTTTTTTCAAGAAGTATTGAAACGCACACTTACTATGGTGGTCGAATGGCAGCGAGTTGGTTTTGTACATGGAGTCATGAATACAGACAATATGTCCATTCTTGGTTTGACAATTGACTACGGTCCATACGGATGGTTAGAGGGTTATGATCCCAAATGGACTCCTAACACAACAGACCGACAAGGGAAGCGGTATAGATATGAATACCAACCCAGAATAGCATATTGGAATCTCATGCAGTTGGGAAATGCTCTTTATCCTTTGATCGGTGAGACAGAACCTTTAGAAGATGTTTTGAATCAATTTGGTAGCTTATATGTGCCAATGTATCGAGAAATGATGAAGTCTAAAATCGGCTTGTTCGAGTCTCTGCCTGGGGACCAAGACTTGATTGATGCACTTGAAAAGCAATTGACATTTACCGAAACGGACATGACTATTTTCTTTAGAAAGCTAGCGGACTTCGATGCGAACACCAAGATAGATCTAGAAGGTAACTACCTTTCTCTTGTTAAGGATGCCTTCTACAATGTCGATGGGAAGTGGCAAGTTGTTGCATCTTCTTGGCAAGACTGGTTTGAAGCCTACAAGGAACGTCTAGGGAAGGAGGTGGTGGACGCTCATCTTAGAAAAACAAGGATGAATTCGGTTAACCCTAAGTACGTGCTGCGAAACTATATGGCACAGTTGGCCATCGACGATGCTAATGAAGGGGACTATGGCTTGATAGCTAAGCTCTTTGAAATTTTGAAGTTGCCCTATTCTGAGCAAGTGGAAAATGCCAAGTGGTTTGCTAAGAGACCTGAGTGGGCAAGAAATAAGGTTGGTTGCTCAATGTTATCTTGCAGCAGCTAAGAAATTGCTTTCAATGGTTTTAGGTAAAGATGATGAATAGCCCTAGGAATAGAAGGTAAAATTTTCAGCATCAAAAAGCCCCTTATCGCTGAGCTTGATCTTAGGGATCACAAGTAAAGCCATGAAGGATAAGGTCATAAAAGGAGCAGATAACTTAGATCCCATTTCTTTGACAAGTTGATCTATCTCACTATAGTCAGCAGCAATTTCTATACATGGCCGATTGCTCATAAGTCCTGCAACAGGTAAGCCGATTATCTTCCTATCGGTATGATTAACTGCAGATAGTCCTCCTTTTTCATGAATGAGAAGATTGGCTGCTTCGCTCATATATTCGTCGCTTGTTCCTACGACAATAATATTATGTGAGTCATGTGCTACTGTTGAAGCCATTGCTCCTGACTTTAGCCCAAACCCCTTCACAAAAGCTGATGCTATGGGAGTGCGGAAGTATCTATTGATGACACTTATTTTCAAAATATCGACTGACGGATCTGCTAGCACAAGTTCATTCTGCAAAAGCACCTTCTCAGTTATCAATTCCCCATCAATGGCTCGAATAAGGGGTCGATTACTACGGCCTTTTTCGATCTGAAAGTCAGCGGGCTCAACTGCTGCAATATTAAAATGATTGGGACACGAGTGACGGCGGCTGGGAAGATTAACCTCCCTTCCATCGAAGAGAAGGTGGCCATCTATGAAAGTACTAGTGACCTTGAAATTACTGAGATCCTCCACTACAATGAAGTCTGCAAGGTCTCCTTCTCGTAACTGACCAACTGTCATCTGGTAGTGTTCGACCGGATTAATGCAGGCCATCCTGAGCACATCGAAGAGATCGTAACCTAGGGCTATGGACCTCTTGACGACTTGGTCGATATGGCCATCCATCAATTCGTCCGGATGTTTGTCGTCACTACAGAACATAAGCATTTCAGGGTGTCTAGAAATCAAAGGATGGAGGGCATTAAAGTTCTTAGCTGCAGAGCCTTCCCTAATGAGAATTTTCATACCACATGCCAATTTATCTTCTGCTTCTTCAAGGGTAAAACACTCGTGATCCGTAGATATTCCTGCTTCTATGTAAGTGCGAGCAAGATCCCCTCGTAAACCTGGTGCGTGTCCATCAATAGGCTTGCCACTTGCCTTAGCAATTTCGATCTTTTTCATGACTTCTGGATCCTTGTTTAGCACACCAGGGTAGTTCATCATCTCAGAAAGATAGTGGATGTCATCCCTGTCCATTAACTTTTGAATGTCTTCAGAATCAATCACGGCACCCGCAGATTCGAAGGAGGTTGCGGGCACGCAAGAGGGTGCTCCAAAGTGGAACTTTAAGCGTGCCTCTTTTCCATTTTCGATCATGTAGTCAACACCCTCGAGTCCTAGAACGTTAGCAATCTCATGGGGGTCTGATATCGTTGCAACCGTGCCATGTCTCAGTGCAATCCTTGCAAATTCATAGGGAACAAGCATTGAACTTTCTATATGGATATGGGCGTCAATAAATCCAGGCAGGATGAAGCCCTCTACTTCATTGCTAATTCTTGTGATCGAAGAAATGTGCTTGCCATCTATCTTGATCACAGCGGAATATATTTCACGTGCGTGCAAGTCTACAAGATTTCCACTGATGCTTCTTACCTGCTTCATAACACCAAGCTAAGAAATTATGTGAAATACGAAATCAAAAAAGCTAGCTGAAAAACCCAACTTTCGCAGACGGCACTTGCTGTCTTTCTCTTCAGGGCTGTGTGAAATTTATCCTTACAACACTTTGCTCCAGTCAGGGAAGTGTAAATGCTTACTACTTTTCGGCCATCTCCTTAATCTTCGCTAAGACACCAGACCACCCAGCACCTGCAACCGCTTCATCATACCTTTCTTGGCCTAATGCCACAGTCTCATAACCAGATTGGACGACACTTAATTTAGTTTGCCCATCCTTCTCCTCAAGGAGGTAGCTAACGATTAGATGATTTTCCTCTGTCTGTTCATATTTGCCATTGGGATCAATGACTGAATAAGTCATGCTGTGATTTGGTGTGATTGCGATGACCCTTCCTGAAACGTAGACAACCTGGTCATTAATGCCTCTCCACAATATGGTGCTGCCTTCTTGGAGATCTGTCTCGATTGCGCAGGTATACATGTACTCAGGCGTTCTTGAAGGATTGGTAAGCAAGTCCCAGACAAGCGCAGCCGGAGCTTCTATCAAAACATCATTCTTAATATCTTTCATGGTACAAATATAATGATCTTGCTTGTGGGCTACTTACACGATAAGAAGTTTGACTTACAAGATCAGGAGTTATGGCCTAGGAGAGGTTTGTCCTTTAACAAGTGATAATCCAAGGCGAGATTGATACAAGTCCTTACTTCTTTTTCGGGCAGTTTTTTATCGACGTCAAATAGTATTGCCCTGCTTCCATCGTAGCGAAATTTATCCTCGAATATCTCCTTCACAGTCGGAACAACCTTGCTTGTACATTGAAAAAACATCCCATACTGCTCTGGGGTCTTCTGCTTCCAATCGATCCTTATTGTGGTTCCCTTTCTAACCAAGTAGCTGGGTTCTCCCCATTTCAATGTTTCATGGATTTCAGTTATTCGTTCCTTTTCTACGGCCACCTCTAGTATTAGATCTCGTAGCCTGTCCATCAAAGGGCGAATGTGTGCTGGATACATAGCGTACTTGTCTTCTACTGAAGGGTCGCTATGAATTACAGTATTTTCCATATCGTATTCATCTTTGTGTGGTTAGAGACTTAGAATTTGGCCTTTACGAACCTTGCTAGGGCTTGTTCCCATTTTTTTCTTGTAAATATTGCTGAAGTGTTGAGGAGATGCATATCCCAGCTCTGTTGCTATATTTGAAATCTGTAAGGTGGAGTCTCTTAGCATTTGGGTAGCCAAGTTAAGTCGTTCATTCTGTAAGTAGTTAAAAATAGGGATACCAAACATCTCCTTGAAACCGTACTTTAATTTGTATTCGTTGATGCCCACTTCTCTCGCAACCTCGCTTAGACTTGGTGGTGATGTGACATTTTCTCTAACAAAGTCTCTAGCTCTGACAATGGCCTCCTTGTCGAAGGTGCTTTTCAAATAGATATAGGAGGATTTAAACTTGGATTCATAATTATCAATGCACAAAATGAGTAGTTCTAATGTCTTTCCGTAGAGAAAGATCTCTTCCATTCTGTCTTGATAGGGATTGTGTAGCATTTCATTGACCGTTCGCTGAATACGAGATTGAATAGTACCCCAAGTAGTTGAGGCCAAGGCGTTCTTGCCTGCCGAGATATCTTCAATAAACAACTTGATGAGCTTACTCGAACCACCAGCCATCTCTATAAATTTGGCTTTATCAATGGAAATTCCCAGAGTCTCTATTTCTATTGACTTGTTCTGTATTTCGAGATCGAGTCCGTTCGTATACATAAGGTTGTGATGTCCACCTATCAGGTCCCAGGTCCCCGGAACTTGCTTGCAGGTGAACGAGTAGTCTCCTCTAAGGCCCATGTGGAGTCTTACTTTTTCATTGTCGCTTTGTGCAGTTTGCAATTGATCCTTAGTGTCAAATACTGAGCTTGCATGACCTAGCACTATACCATCGTACTTCCATATCCTGGATTGTGCGATTTTCCACTTTTTATTTGCTGCATTCATACTAATGTAAGAGGACCAGAAGGTATGAAGATAAATGGATTTCGCAAAAATCTACCCCAGAAGTCGACGATCTTTCAAGGAAAATCACCAATTGGGAGATGATAGGTCTTTGGATCCACATAGATGAAATAGCACTTTCTTAAGCGCTGGGTCTAGAAGGGAATTCCATGACCTAATTTGCTATCTTTTTGTACCCAAATCTAGAAGGTTTCAAACGGCGGAAAATGCTTAGAAGCGATAGCTAAGAGCCACTGTATTGCTAGAAGCAGAAATCTTGAGAGCATTGGATT
>CAZMYK010000051.1:6882-12695 GCA_964570435.1 uncultured Saprospiraceae bacterium
GTCCTTCTTAATATGATGTAGAAAGGGAATCAATAATCCAATGCCAGCTCCTACGCCATATCCAGCGATAACATCACTCGGGAAGTGTCTACCAGCTTTTACACGCAATACCGCCGTTACTGCGGGCAAGGAGATTGCACCTGCCCAAATGACGGGCTTCCAGCGAGATCCAGGATTTAGATCCGTGAATACTTGAGCAGCAAAGAAGCTAAGCGCGGCAGTATGAGATGTATGGCCCGAGAAAAATGCCTTTCTTGCATCAAGTGAGCTTCTTTCACTAGCTGGCACCTTCTCATTGTAATAGTAAGGGCGTTTTCGATCTGTTAGCGACTTAACAAGGAAGGTAAGGCCGCCATTCAAGGCAATCACTTCTCCGTACATTAGGACATATTCCTTTCTGTTTCCTTTAAGGCCTTCTGCTAGAAGCAGGCTTGAAGGTAGGACAGATGCACCTAAGAATAATACATCGCTTAGAACTTTGGAGTTTTCTGAATAGAAGTCTAGGACCCCTCGATCCAAGAAATTGAAAGAAGGCGGCGCAGTTCCAGGTTCTGGCAAAATTAGTGGTGATCTACCTTGATCGATCAAGTAACTAGCTGCGAACATGAAGCCTGATCCGCCAATAATGGCAGCCTCTTGTTTCCAATCCAGCTTATAAAGTTCTTGTCCAAGTATAAATTGGGAAAGAAGAAAGCTGAATAACAATATGAAGACGAATCTCATAGAGCGAAGATAGGAAAACCTATTCTTTCGCTCGAAGGTAGAGACTGCCCAGTTGGGTCTTCAGAGTGATTTCGGGCCCCCCACCATTGAGAGCACCATATGTCCAAGTATTGGAAAGGATCTTTGTACTTCCCTTTTTACCATTCTTCTTCGTTTCATTTTTTTGCCGAATTTCTGTTTCGATTTCCATGTCACTATAGATTTCACCCCATTCAGTCCTCATCTTTAAATCGGCCTGGTAAGAAGGTGGGAAGGTGATATCAATATTTCCTGAAATTGTGTTAAATATCATACTTTGTTCCGGATCCACTTCATCGAACGAAATGGTCACCTCGCCTGTGCTAGAACTTGCATTTACTGAGCCTCGTATGTTGGCGATTGTGACGTCACCTATGTTATTCTCTACATTTATGATACCTTCGATATTTGCTATGGAAATTTCCGAACCAATCTGCTTGGATACGTCAATATTGATTTTCCTAGGTACTTCGATTTTGAGTGAGATCATGTTCATTACATTGTTGCTCTTGATCCTCACCTTATTCTTTAGTTCTTCGATCTCGAATTCGAAGTTTGCTCCGCCTATCCTCTTCATACCTCTACTCTTTTCATTGGTAGGAGAGCTATGCTCATCTTCCCCTCTTTTCGAAACCTCGTACTGGATTAGGATATCTGTTCTATCTGTACCGACGATACTAATCTCTCCACCTACTAGACGGATGTCAAGGGACTTTTCATCTGCAGGATTGGTGAAGGGGACTGTGACTTCTTTTTCTTGACCTAGTAGAACAGTTGCCATTAGGGAAAAAGCGATGATAATATATTTTTTCATATTCTTTTTTTTAATTTTTTATGATCTGCTGGCGATATGCACAGCTAGTTTTGAAGAGCCTCTTAAATCTTGACTAAGCTTGCGTCAATGGTTTTCTTTATTGGTCGAGGAAGATCTTTTTTGATTAAGTCCATGAATTCTCCTTTGCCTAATTTTTTGCCACTTGCATTGATTGCCTGAGCCAAGTTAGTAAGGACGAGGGGGGAGTCTTGTTGGCTGATGGCGAGTATCAGGCCAGCACGAACCCTAGGCAAGTAGGCATAGTCATACAGGGTGTTAATACAAATCAATCGAACGTTAACGCTTTCATCGTGGCTAAGGGTAAATAGTAAGGCGTCAATGATTTGTTGATCCGTTTCTTCAGTAATGGTGGTATTCGAAACAAGGTTGATCTTATCGCTTACATCTTCAGCGCTCAGCAATTCAGAAGCAAAGTCCATTTCATCAGGCTTACTGTCCCTATTATATTGAGTTCCCATGTAGAAAGTCACCACTAAGGCAGCAAGTGGTAGAGCAAGTCGGAGAAACCATAGGAAGGACCTCTGCACACGTGCTGGCTTTCTACTGCGTTCTAGCATTTTGTAAAACTTCAGGTCCATCTGTTCAGACGGATCTTTGTCTAAGAAGAATCGATCGCTCTCGGGAGACTTTAACCATTCGTCCATTTCTTTGGCGTCCTCTTGATTGAATTTATCCATTGGCACTCAATTTTTTAGCGTTTTCTTTCAATTCTTGCATGATCCTAAATATTCTAATTTTCACGTTTGACAGCGATAGACCGTACAGGTCTGCGACTTGTTGATACTTCATCCCACTAAGTTTAACCATTGTTATCATTTCTCTCTTTTCGTTATCTAGCATTCTAAGGGCTTGCTTTAGCAGGTCATCTTCTTCAGCCCTAATGATTTCACTTTCCCCATGTTCTTCGTGACTAATGTCATGGTCTAAAATAGCAACAGACCTTCGTTTCTTTTGATTGTTAAAAAAGTCGATGTATGTATTTCTTGCAATAGTAAAAAGCCAACTTCTGAAGGAGCCACTACCTCTGAAGTTCTTCTTGTACTTAAGCACTTTTTCGAAGGTTTTTTGCACAAGGTCCTCACTGTGTGTCTCGTCATTTATGTTGTTGTAGAAGTATAGGAATAGCGATTTCTTGTAGCGTGTGTACAGCAAACCACAGGCATCAATCTGTCCTTTCTGTACTTTTACTATTAGAGATTCGTCGCTTAGCATATCCATTACTGCAAGGTAGACAGGTGATTCTTTGATTAGTTACAAAAAGTCCATATAATTTTTGAAACGGATGCCAATTAGCCTAGTGCATTTCTTTGGAATCCCTATATTTACTAGACTTAAAGCAAACCTACTATGACTAGATTCTCACTATTTCTGATTGTACTCGCTCTTTCTACTAAGCTCTCAAGCCAGCACACAAATGCCAATAAACAAAGTGTGGTAGATTTCGTCGAGGCAAGCTATACAGAGCTTACTGACATCAGTGACCAAATATGGTCCTTCGAAGAGGAGGCCTTTCAAGAGACGAAGTCGGCAGCCGTCTTAATGAAGTATGCAAAGAAGCAAGGGTTCAGGGTCAAGGAAAACATAGGTGGGATGCCTACTGCTTTTACTGCTGAGTTTGGATCGGGCTCTCCAGTTATTGGCGTGCTTGGTGAATTCGATGCCTTGCCGGGGCTTTCTCAAAAGACGGTCCCACACAAGGAACCACTTAATGATGGTGCTCCAGGACATGGTTGTGGGCACAACTTATTTGGTGTAGCCTCACTAGCGGCTGCTACTTCAATCAAGAATCTGATTGCTTCTGGGCAATTGAAAGGAACTATTAGGTTTTATGGCACACCAGCAGAAGAGAAGTACTTTGGCAAGTTGTGGATGATCAGGGCTGGGGCATTTGAAGATGTTGATGTCGTGCTAGATTGGCATCCTTCAGGTGTAACGAAGACGGAGGTTCAGAAAGGGCTGGCATTGGTGGACTTTATGGTTGAATACTACGGCCAAGCGGCGCACGCATCTTCCGACCCTTGGAATGGTAGATCTGCCTCAGACGCCGTTGAACTTTATACAACAGGAATTAACTATTTTCGAGAGCATGTGGAACCTACTGTTCGAATTCATTACCACATCCAAGACGCAGGGAAGGTTGTGAACGTGGTTCCTGATTATTCTCGAATATGGACAAGGGTAAGAGATACTAGAAGGGAAGGCATGGAGGCAGTCTGGCAACACATGGAGGATATTGCAAAGGGCGCAGCACTAATGACCAAGACGGACTATAAGATCACCCTCATCTCGGGAGTACATGAGATTCTCGTGAATAGAAGAGGGTCAGAGGCCATGCACAAAAACATGGAATATCTTGGTGCTATTGAATATACAGATGAGGAGCAAAGTTTTGCTAAGGGAATTCAGAAAGCTACATATAAAGAAGAACTTGGCATAGAATCGAAGATAGAACCTCTTGAAGAAACATTAGAACACCCTAGAGGGGGATCTACAGATGTTGGTGACGTTTCGTGGGTAGCTCCTGTGATAAGAATGCGAGCCACCACCGCACCCAAAGGGACGCCTTGGCATTCCTGGGCAGTTGTAGCATGTGGAGGAATGTCTATAGGCCACAAAGGAATGGCTTATGCAGCTAAGACCCTCGGTATGACAGCTGTCGATCTATTTGAAGACGAGAACTTAGTAGAGGAAGTAAAGAAAGAGTTTATTGAAAAAAAGGGTGACTACGTATACAAGGGCATCATACCAGATGGTCCTCCTCCGGTCGGAAAATGACCGGTAGTTTCAGAAAAAAGTGCCATCTTTAGGTTATAAAATTTTAAAATCATGCGACTTAACTTAATATTCCTGCTACTGTGTAGTCAATTGCTAAGCCTTGCTCAAGCACCTACCCTTGTGAAAGATTTCTTCCCTGGAGATTCCGACGCTTTTGGGCGCGTGGAAGACCACAGCATCGTATTTGAAGGTAGTCTAATCTTTCCGATCATAAGCGAAGACCTTGGAGAGGAAGTGGGGATTCTCAGAGATGGTGAGCTTACTATCCTAAAGGACATTATGGTTGGAGAAGGGTCGTCTTCTCCTAGGTCATTCGTCGAAATGAACGGCAAAGTGTATTTCTTTGCTTCAAATGAAGAAAGCGGCTCAGCCCTTTGGTATACTGATGGTACGGAGGAAGGGACTAAGATGTTTGTAGATCCAGACCCTAGCCAGGGTGGCTTTTTCAGAGAAATGATCGTCGCCAAGAATGGCAAATTGTACTACAACTATATCAATGATCTCTTTGTAACCGATGGTATCGAGCTGAATTTGAAAATCCATAGCAACGTTTTTTTTGCTAATGGCAAAAATCAAGGCCTTGCTACTTATACGCAATATAAGGATGGGATTGCCTTCATTGAAGAAGGAGAGAGTGTTGTAGAATTGTTCGCAGTTTCGGATTCTGAGGTAGAACTTTTGGCAGCTACTCCAAATGTTTCCGACTTTCCAAATTTTTATGGATTGTGTGCGATCGATAGCAACTTACTATTCATATTAGACGATTCATTTTCGGACCAATCTGATGGGACCTATTTTTATGATGCCGAAGAAGGAACGCTTACAAATTTTGGCATAGGTTTTACCTCTGATCCTGCTAGAAGGCTGCTTAGTCAAGATTTGGACTTTGCATTAGCAATTGCAAATGGCGGATATTATGCGGTAAATGGAAATCCAGCAGAGGAACATTTGCTTTTTTCCTCAGCCTCCACATCCTTGGTGCAAGGACAAGGACTTCAGGCGGCAGCTTATGAAGGTCAATTGTTCTTTGCTACAACCCAGGGTACTTTTTTTGATGACTTCCTAGTTCATTCTGATGGCACAGAGGAGGGTACAAAGACCTTATTTGAAGTTTCTCAATATACCTCAAACATGCTCCAAGTGGGCAGATATGCCTACTTTGCTTCTGGCACTTCCAATCTTTTTTCACCCAAACTTTATGAACTCGACATTCAAGAGGGTACGACCGCGCTTGTACATAATTTTGGCGAGAGCTCTACCAATACGAACTCAGTCCTTTTGATGGGAGTCATTGAGAGCACACTTTACTTTCTAAGTAACCTGGACCCAGAAGTTGGAAGAGAATTGTATTCTATTGAACTAGACAACAATCCTACAAGTGCTAAAGAGTTTTCTCAACCATCTCCCTACGAAATTGAAATACATGCTTCGACTTTAACAGTGAAGTCTCCCTATCTTGAGT